>NZ_JBYMAP010000161.1:0-9209 GCF_057766305.1 Methylomonas sp. BG-2
AGTATTTTTCTGTACGCCCGCGATTTTGTTGGCACACTGCCCGGCGGTGTTTCGGCAATTGAGCCTCTATTACCGCCAAGAACCGCATCGGCGTCGCGATCTAACGTGACATTGGCAATCGTTACGCATTCAGGCCTTGGCAAGCGCCCGTTTAGGCGGGGTTTGCGGACTGATCCCCAACTGAAGGCTGTTTTCCGAGACACAAAAAAGAAAGGCGTGGATAACCACGCCTTCCATTACAACAGTAAAAATTCGCTTACCAGGTGAAGCTCGCCGCCACCTGCCCGCTGCCATCATAGGTATAACCATTTTTGACGACGGTGCCAACGGTGTACGCGCAGGTTCCGGAACTGCTGGAGGGCAGGCTGGAACTACTGATACTGGCGATACCGGTGGAACCTGTCACAGCGGACTTGGCCCAGGTTTTGGAAATATTACCGGTACTGGTTTTCGCCGAACAACTCCACGTGCCGTTCACCGTGGCGTTAGCCAGCGTGGTTTCGCCATATTTGACGGTCACTTTGGCCAAACATTCCGATTTGCCGCCGGTCAACAATCTGCGGATTATCGAGGTGTTCGAGACTTTCATACTGACGTTTACCGGCGCCTGGGCAATATTGATCGTTTGCGTGGCGCTGTTTTTCAAGCCAACGTTGTCGGTCACAGTCAGCGTGGCGGTATAGTTGCCCGGAGTTCCATAGGTGTGGTCAACGCTGGCGGCGCTGCCATTCGCGCTTCCATCGCCGTAATTCCAGTCGTAGCCGGCGATGGTGCCATCCGGATCGCTAGAACCGGTACCGTTGAAGGTAACCTTGGACGGCGCGTCGCTCGCGGTCGGCAATGCCGAAATGACCGCGGTCGGCGGTATCAGTTTCACGAGGTTTTTCGGATAGCTGCCGGTAATCTGGTATTGGCCAAGACTGCCGTAATCTGAATAGCCGGTCGTCAAGTCGCCTTTACCGACGCCATCGACTTGCAGGAAATATTGACCCGCGCTCAAGTTGGCGCTCAGCGACGCCGACAGACTATCCGCCGGGTTTACTTCGCTGACCGACTTGCCGGAAGCATCGAACAATTTCAGCGCAATATCCAGATTGCCCGCCACCGAACCCGAAACCGCATTCAGCTGCACGTCGCCGCCATCGGTGTAAAAAGTGAAAACATCCAGGTCGGTATTGCGTTCGATGATGCCGGTTTGAACTACCGAGGTGGGATCGCCCGACAAAGGCGCGGCCGAGGCCATGCTGTCCGGGAAGTCATCCACTCGAATTGGCGCGCCCGCCGCATTGATGACCGCGAGGTCGTCCTGCGCGTTATTGGCCCCGGGGTATTCGCCCTTGCTCCATTGCGAAACGGGTTTGTAATAGCCGACCCCCATCAGAGGCGCCCAACCCGTTGCACCGCTGCCATGTCCGGAATAGTATCCGACACTGGCGGTGCCATCGTGGTAGAGGCTCAGGTTGTGGCCCACTTCGTGGGAGATCGCTTCGGCGACATATTTGGGATTGCCGTTGCCCAACTTGTCGAAGAACACCCAAGCCGGTTGATAACGATTCGGCGAAGTGGCCGAATAAAGCGAAAACACATTAACGTAGGCTACTCCGCCGCAAACCTGTCCACACAATTCCGGCATCGAACGGGTTATCACCGCGCGCGTGCCGTATTGGGTGTCTCCACTGTTAATGCGTTGTATGGCATCGGCCGCCGGCTCTTGAGTGGTTACATCCACATCGAACGGCGCGTAGTCTTCGGCCACCCGCTGCCAGATTTCGCGAATGTTGTTCAACTCCGTGGTGCTGAATCCGCTGGGATTGCCATCGGTATCGTAAGCCTGACCGGTCAGCGTACCGTTATACCAAGTGGTATTGACCGCTTGATGGCCGTTAAAGTCCAGATAAATGACGCGATTGGAATCCGGTTTGCTGTGTAGCAAGAATGGATCGGAGGTCGATGTGCTTATCGCGGCGAAGGTACCTCCGCCGCCCTCGGCCGTCGTGGCATTGGCAGTCTCAACAGCATCCGGCGCGTGATCGGCCTGAGTATCCGATTCGACGTATAACAGGCGACCGACTTGATCAATCCACGCGGTCTGGTCGCTTATTAAAATAGCCTCCAAGCGTTCGGCGGACATCCCGTAAGCCTTGGCCACCAATGGCAGGTTGTCACCGAGTGCATCGACCGCCGCTTGTCCGTTAAGCTTCTCCTTTAGCGATATTTGCGGAAACGGTGATTCGGTTTCGTCCGACGACGGCAAATCGCCAACGTTGGACAACGACTTTTGGGCGTTCGCCTTGACCACGCTCAACGGATTTTCGAGACCGGAACCGTTCAAGCCGGTAACGATGGCCTGAACCCGACCATCCGAAAGCAAGGTTAAGACATAGTTGTAACCAATCAAGGCTTTCGCCGCATCGTCCTGATTCGAAAAATACAAGGACTCCTTCAGGAGATTCCCGGTACCCGCGGGTGGAAACGACTGACTGACATCGCCTTCCGTCTGAGCGGTCTGGTCGGGGGTGACGGCGCACCCTACGATAGTCGTGAGAGCGGCCGTGGCAACAAATAGTTTTGTATTCATAATCGACTTCCAAAGTATGGGCAAGATCCAGTCGAGGATTGCGAATCACGCGGCGCATCAAGACCAAAATCCTTGCGACAAAAAACCAATCAAAAAGCTGACCGCTAGTAGGGAGTAAGTTAGGGTTTTAACCTAAACATCCAAAACGCATACCCAGGTGATCAGGAATTTGCATTTGAAGGCTGGCTTTAAACCTCGCGCGACTTGAAGCGGTAAAAAGAGTATTGAATTTACGCCGTCGATTCTTGGCTAGCTAAACTCACTCAAAATCGAGTGTCTCCGGCACACCGGTTATAGGGAAATTTGACGACAGAAAGGTTATAGCCCAACGCGGCCGATTCGGCTAGCCTGGATATTGGAGCCGGTTTAGAAAATGAAGGGTAGTTCCGATTCGAGATTTTAAAAGCCGCCGCGATCGACGATTGCAATAATCTTTTCTCTCGACTCTCGGACGCCACCGCCTCGCTACGCGAGAGCGGTGTCCAATAGCGCTGACCCGAGACGAAAACCCGAGTCAACATCGATTTCCGTGAGACGGTCGTTCAAGCGCCGAACTACGCCGTTCCGCGGACGACCCCGCGCATTTGCGCGCGCTCGTAGGGATCTAGGCTATCCTTGCCGGCTTCCGACGCTCACCGCCCAGGCATTTTGATCGCCTTCAACTCGCGCCGATCAGCGATTATTCCGGTACATATCCTGCTGGCGTTCGATGGCTTCGGTTAGGTTATACCCCTGGTCGTTGAGCAAATCGCCGACAAAAAACAAACGCATCTCGAATATCCAGGCGATTTTCTTCTGCTTATTGTTTTCGACGACGATCGTCGCCAGCCTGGGATTATTGTCGACGATCAGATTCACAACGGTTTTCGGATTATTCGGATCTTCGTTCAATGCGCCGGACACGATCCGCTGCGCGTATTCCAGCGTCAATACCGAGCGTATCGCCGGGGCCGTCGCATTTTTTTCGTCTATCATCGACTGTGCTTTGAAATAGCCGATATCGTAGGCCAGTTTGGCGACAACACTGACGGCGATCGCGATCCCCCAGATTGACAGACCGATCTTCAAGCGGCGTCTGACTTGGGGGTGGGAGAGTCTTCTAACTAAAACGCTAAACTTCATTGTCGGGTGTTTCCGTGGCGCCATTCGCCGGTCTTTGAGAGTTGAAACAATGGGGTGACAAAAAAACAAACATTCAATTCAGTTCAGGCATCCGCTATCCATCGTCACTAAAATTTGAGTCCCAGGAGCGCGACTCATAACCAGCCGGCCCGCTTCAAACGCCAATACAGCAGCAAGCTGCTCAAGGCCACGCCGCCCAGCACCACCGGGTAGCTAAAACTCCATTCCAATTCCGGCATATGGCGGAAGTTCATGCCGTACCAACTGAATACCATGGTCGGTATCGCCAAAATCGCGCCCCAACCGGCCAAGCCTTTGACCACTTCGTTCTGGCGCACGGTTTCGAAGGTCAAGTGGACCTGCATCGCCGCGATCAACATCTCGCGCATGCTCTGAATCGAGCGATCGATGCGCTTGATATGATCGGCAATGTCGCGAAAATAAAAGCGCACGTCTTTCGGAATCAGGCCGTTGTGAAAGCGCATTAATTCATTGCAGATGTCGATGACCGGCGTGATCGCCGCTTCCAGCATCAACAACTCCCGCTTGAGTTCGTACAAGCCCTCCATCGTCTGCCGACTGGGCCTCTGTTCGAAAATCGCCGACTCCAGCACCTCGAAGCGCTGCTGCAAGCCGTCGATCACCGGCACGTAGTTGTCGACGATAAAATCCATGATCGAATACAACGCAAAACCCGGCCCTTTGGCCATCTGCTGCGGCATCGCCTCGCAGCGGCCACGCACCTTGGCGTGGCTCAGCGACGAACCGTGCCGCACCGTCACCAAAAACTTCGCCCCCATGAACAAGTGGGTTTCGCCGAATTCCACTTGGTCGTCGACCAGTTTGGCGGTATGCAGCACGATGAACAGCGAATCGGCGTATTCCTCGATTTTCGGGCGTTGGTGAGCGGCGCAAGCGTCTTCGATCGCCAAGTCGTGCAGACCGAATTCCTGTTGCAACTCCGCCAGCAAGGCTGGATTGGTTTCCCGCAACCCCAACCACACGAAGGTCTGATCCTGCTGGATCACTTCGCTGATGTCCGGAATCGACACCTCGCCGATGCTGACGCCGTTGTGGTAGGCCACGCACTTCATAATCATGCTGCTGTCGATGGATTCGGCCAAAAGCGTCCCCTTATTTGGAAATCGTAATGACGGGCGCCCCGGATTGGGCGAATTGCGTCATCGTCATTTGAAAAATCTGACAGAGTAGCCGAAAGCCCTCCCGGTTCCATTGATAGCCGGTTTCGGGGCGCAACGCATAGAAATTGTCGCCCAGCTGGATACTCAGATCGTCGCCGGGCCCGTCGCCGACCGTCACGGCCAGGGTTTCCACCGGATTTTCGCGAACCTCGGGCGTAGCCGGATGCCGGGCCACCGGGTATTCGGGCATATCGCCCAGCGTTTGGCCGACGAAGTTCAACACGTTGTGAAAACTGCGCAAGCGGAACACTCCATGCAACGGCCACTCGCCGCCTGGAAATCCGGGACGGATATCGACGCTGACGTCGTTATCGGCGCCCTGCTCGGCTTCCTGCTGCAAACGCATGCGTTCCTCGTTGCTCAACGTGGCCGGATCGTAGTTGGTCAACACCATCCGGCCAACCTCGCGCTTGGTCATGGTCAGTTGTTTGCGGACCGGATCGAACGCCAGTTGGTAGTTTTTTTCGAGCGCCGCTAGCTGTTCGGCCGGCAACGCATCGGCCGGCAAAGTCCAACGACGCTCGAACAACAACGGCTCGACGAACAAGCGGTGCCGATCCTGTATCGACGACAAATGCAACACGGCCTGGCGGAATACCCGAAATCCGGCCTCATCCGCCGGCAGGTTGCGGTGAATGCCGGCTTGATCGCCGCCGGACAAACGCAGCTCGCCGGCCAGCAACCGCAGCAACAAGTCCACGTCCACGCCTTGCCTGAGCAACATCGTCAATTTGCTTTCCTGAAACGGCGTCAGCAGTCGACGGGTGAATTCCTCGCCTTCGATCGGCACGATACTGATGGTCGGATTTTCGGACAGACTACCGCCGAACACCGGCGTCAACAACGAGCCCGTAGGCCCGGTCAGCGCCGGCGTCGCTCCGGCATTGAGCTGAAAGTTAAAGGTCGCGGCGATATTTGAGACGCCGGTGAAGTGCAGCGGCTGGTGTTGATGAGCGCGGGCAATGTTTAGCAGCAACTGCTTCGCCAACACATCGTTGGTGGCCTTGTCGTACTCGATCACGGCCCGGTCCAGGGCCGGCGGCGAAACGCATCCCGCCAGCATCAGCGCCAATCCCGCCGCCGACAGCTTCGCGCCGCCCGCGCCGTTCATCCTCCAGCCGTTCCACATTTTCGATGCCCCAAAATTTTGCCCCGCCGCCCCAGGAATCCGCCAGCCCGGCATTTTATCAGCAATATCAGGGCCGAAGCAGACTCCCGCCGACATTTGCCGCCCGCAACCGGCGGGCCGGCGCTAAACTTAGCGACAGCATAGCCGGCCGGATAAAGCCATCATGAAAATTCACCACCTAACGCCCGAGGAAGCCCTGGACAGTCTGGGCTCCGGCCCGCACGGCCTGGCCGATGCGGCCATCGAAGGCCGCTTGCGCGAGTTCGGTTTCAACCGCCTCGAGGAAACCCGGAAAAAGTCGCAACTGCTGTTGTTTGCGCAAGAATTTTTACATTTCTTCGCGCTGATCCTCTGGCTGGCGGCCGGCCTGGCCTTTTTCGCCGAATCCCAACAACCCGGTGAGGGCATGGCGACCTTGGGCTATGCCATTTTGGGCGTGATCGCCATCAACGGCTGCTTCTCGTTTTGGCAGCGTTTTCAGGCCGAGCAGGCGATTGCCGCGTTGCGTAAATTGCTGCCTCACCAAGTCAAGGTGGTGCGCGACGGCGCGCTGAGCCTGATTTTCGCCGACGAACTGGTGCCCGGCGACGTGCTGGTCCTGCAGGAAGGCGACAACGTGCCGGCCGACTGCCGGCTGCTGGAAGCCTTCAACCTGCGGGTGAACAACTCGACCATCACCGGCGAGTCGCTACCCAAGGGCCGCGACGCGCTACCGTCCACCGACGAGGACATCGCGCAAAGCCGCAATATTCTGCTGGCCGGCACCTCGGTGGTGGCCGGCGAGGCCAAAGCCGTGGTGTTCGCCACCGGCATGCATACCGAATTCGGCAAAATCGCCCATACCTTGAAAACCACGGTCAAGGCGCAATCGCCGCTACAACGCCAGATCGCCCGGCTGAGCCGTTTCGTGGCGCTGCTGGCGCTGCTGCTGGGCGCGGCGTTTTTTCTGGTCGGGCAGGCCATCGGCTTGAGTTTTTGGGAAAACTTCATGTTCGCAATCGGCATCATCGTTGCCAACGTGCCGGAAGGCCTGCTGCCGACCGTGACGCTGGCCTTGGCGATGGCCACCCAACGCATGGCCAAGCGCAACGCCTTGATCCGCAATCTGCCGTCTGTGGAAACCCTGGGCTCGACCACGGTCATCTGCACCGATAAAACCGGCACGCTGACCCAGAACCGCATGGCGGTCAAACAACTGTTTCTGGACTACCGCTATTGCCGGCCGGAGGAATTGGGCGGCGACAGCTTGCAACACCACGCCGCGTTCCTGGCGTGCGCGGCCTTGTGCCACGACCTGAAACGCGTCGAAGGCCAGAATCTGCTGGGCGATCCAATGGAAGTGGCCTTGGTCAATCTGGCTCACGCGCAAGGCATGCGCGTGGCCTATCCCAAGATCGGCGAAGTCCCGTTCGATACCGACCGCAAGCGCATGTCCACCCTCCACAACACCCCAACCGGCAAGCTGCTGTATTGCAAGGGCGCGCTGGAAATGGTGCTGCCGCTATGCACGCAAATTGCCGTGGCCGATCAAACCCTGCCGTTGGACGACGCCGGCCGCCGCCAATTGCGGGAAGCCCTGCAAACCATGGCCGACCAAGGCTTGCGCGTGCTGGCCCTGGCCTACCGCCCGCTGGCCGACGGCGACGGCGCCGATCCGGAATCCGCGATGATTTTCAGCGGCCTGGTCGGCCTGGAAGACCCGCCGCGTCCGGAAGTCGCCGACGCCATCGCCCAGTGCCGGATCGCCGGCATCAAAGTCATCATGATCACCGGCGACCATCCGCACACGGCGGTCGCGATCGCCCGCCAAATCGGCTTGGTGCAATCCGACACGCCCAAGGTCATCACCGGCGACCGGCTGAAAAAACTCACGCCCAGCCAGTTGCAATTGGCCCTGGATGCGCCGGAAGTGCTTTTCGCCAGGGTTGGCGCCGACCAGAAGATGCAGATCGTCGAAGCCCTGCAACGCAAGCGGCAGGTGGTCGCGGTGACCGGCGACGGCGTCAACGACGCGCCGGCCTTGAAGAAAGCCGACATCGGCATCGCGATGGGGCGAGCCGGCACCGACGTTGCCAAGGAGGCGGCCGACATGATTTTGCTGGACGACAATTTCGCCAGCATCGTCGCGGCGATCGAAGAAGGCCGGGCCGTGTTCGACAACATTCGCAAATTCCTGACCTACATCCTCACCTCCAACGTCCCGGAAGTGATTCCCTACCTGGCCTTCGTGCTGTTCAAGATTCCACTGCCGTTGACCATCGTGCAGATTCTGGCCGTCGATCTGGGCACCGACATGCTGCCGGCCTTGGGACTAGGCGTCGAGAAACCCGATGCCGCGGCGATGCGCCAGCCGCCGCGTTCGGACAAGGAGTCTTTGATCGACTGGCGCCTGCTGGCCCGAGCTTACGGGTTTTTGGGCTTGCTGGAAGCCGCGGCGGCGATGGCGGCGTTTTTCTTCGTGCTGAACGGCGCCGGCTGGGATTACGGCGCCAGCCTGTCCCGCCAGGATCCGCTGTACCTGCGGGCCACAACCGCCTGTCTGAGCGCCATCATCGTGATGCAGATCGCCAACGTGTTTCTGTGCAAACAACACCAACGCGGCCTGCTGGCCACGCCGTTGCTGGATAACCCGCTGATACTGGCCGGCGTCGGCCTGGAAATCGCGCTGATCCTCGCCATCGTCTACACGCCTTGGGGCAATTTATTGTTCGGTACCGCGCCGCTCGGCCGCGACGTCTGGCTGTTCATGCTGCCGTTCGCGCTGGGCCTGCTGATCTGCGAGGAAGTCCGCAAATGGCTGGTGCGCCGCTTCGCGCCGTTTCCGCCTCGGGTTAAAGCGCCCGCGCTCCGCCGTCGCCCGCGGCCGCAATGATCCGCCCTGTTTGCAATGCCGCTCCCTAACGTGCGCTCCTAACGCTGCAAGCTTCGCAAGGCTTGCCTGAGCGTGCTTTCCACCTGTTTGATCGCCAAACGTTCGTCTCGCGCCGCTTGCCGGTAGCTATCGCCACCCAGACGAATCTTGATCAGCAAATTACGTTGCCGAACCGGCAAGGCGTCGATCTGCCTCCGCAGCCCGTCCCAAGCCTGGCGGCCGGCGAGCACGCTGTCGGGTAGCGGCAACGGACAGACCCAGTCTTGGCTAGAGCGGTCACCGATACGGCGAGGATATCGATCAGGA
>NZ_JBYMAP010000162.1:0-8988 GCF_057766305.1 Methylomonas sp. BG-2
TAGCCGCCGGTACGGACTGAGTTCGAATTGTGGCGAGATTGGCGGGACAGCGCCTGACCCGAGGGACTCGGGCAACATGATCGGTTGGTCGGGAGTCGATGGCTTAGAAAATCAGCCTTCGGCCGAGGGACCTAGAAAACCGGCAAGACTATCGAGTTGTTTTGCCGGTAATTTAGTAGTTGGGGAAACGGCTGGGACTGTTTTTATATCCCAGTTGGCGGAGTACCTCTGTTTACAGCCTGCCTCGCGCCTTGGATGTCTTAAAGCGACTTATACAGCGCTATTGCTTTATTCAATTCTTCAGTGGCTTTTTGGATATCGCCTTTCTTGGCTTGAATTTGGCCTTGCATCAGCGTGGCGTGGGCCTTCTTAGCGGTTTCGGAGCTGCCGACAATCGCTTCGGACGCAAAGCGCGCGGCTTTTAACTGAACTTGGGCGGCGGAAAAATCGCTTTTGCTGACTTCGACCAAGCCCTTTTCGATCCGAGAAATGATTTCGGCGGTGGCGGCAGCCGGGCTGCTGGTGGTTTCTTCGGCAACCGCCACGGTGCTGCTCGCCGCGAATGAGGTTGCGAAAACGAAAATTAATGCTGCATTTTTGAGTAGATTCATGATGTATGCGTTTTATGAAAAAGTAGGAAGGAGCCAATGACTAAAAATTGCGCCGTTCCAGCATCTAGGCTGAAGCATGGACACCATGAGTGGCAATGGGGTTCACGTCCGTGCGAATGGGATAGGCGTTCTGCCCGAGTGTCGATGATGACCCTGAGAACGTAAAGCGAATCCGTGCTGCTTGAAGGTTTGGTTAATTGCATTGGGTCGCGGCAAGGTATCTACCTCACCGCGAGCCATGATATAGGAAAACTCGACGCCCGGTACGGACAATTTGATGGTCATTAAACCGGACTTAATGCATTGGCGGGTTACGGCGGTTACATCGGCGAAATCCGGCTGCTTACACGTTGGCGCGGCGAAAAGGTTTTTTTGGGTATCGCCGAGATTTTTGATGTTAGGGAACTACAGGTTTATGCTAAACCATCGTCGCCAACCATGGGAGAACCCACCTTGAAGCTCTACGATATGCTGTTGTCGGGCAATTGCTACAAAATCCGTTTGTTTTGCGGTTTGCTGGGACTCGAATACGAAACGGTGCCTATCGATTTGGCCAGGCAAGAAAATCGAAGCCCGGAGTTCTTGGAACTCAATCCGCGCGGTCAGATTCCGGTTTTGCAGGATGGTGAGGTGCTAATTTGGGACTCGACCGCGATTTTGGTCTATTTGGCCAGACAATACGGCGCGCCGCATTGGTTGCCGCTGGAGCCTTCGGCCCTGGCCGAGGTCATGCAATGGTTGGCGCTTGCGCAAAACGAGCTGCTGTATGGCTTGGCGCGGGCGCGGGCGGCCAATTTGTTCGGCCGTCCCTGGGACATCGGACAATGCCAACAACTGGGCAAGAGCGGTTTGGCGGTGCTGGAGCGGCGGCTGGAGGATCGCGAGTGGTTGGCGAACGGCCAAATCAGTATCGCCGACGTGGCTTGCTATCCCTACGTCGCGCTCGCCCCGCAGGGCGGGGTGCCGCTGGACGAGTACCGGCATATCGGCGCTTGGTTGCAGCGGATCGGCCGTCAACCGGGTTATCTGGGCATGCCGGGGCTGTAGCTGGCCGACGGTCGGCGCGGCGCGCAGCTGCTGTTCGCCCGGAACGCGGTTACTTAGGATGGCAGAGTTAGGTTGATACCGGGCGTGGGATGCGGGATGGATCGGCTATGAAGGCCAATGCCGTTTAAAACGGTAGTCGCGCTTGCTAATGGATTAGCCAAAAAGAAAAAGCTTAGGCCACGGTATCGATATTGCCGCCGACGCCGGTTGCCGAAGCCTTCCCGGCCGCCGTGGCCGTCAATCCCGACGCGGAATAGGTAGCCGGTTGTACCTCGGCTTCGTTGATGATTTTGGTCACCTGCTCGCCGGCTTGCCGGAATGCGTTACTCAGCGTCAAACGGTTGTTCAGGTCATCGGATTTGCCTTGCGCCTGATTGGCCCGGCTATCCAGTGCTTGAGCTTTTTCCTCGTATTTGTCGGCCATGGCTTGAGCGGAATCGGCTTGTTTCCTTAGCGCTTGAGCAAGTTGTTCCGCCTGCTCGGCATTTCGTTTGGCCGAGACCGAGCTCAGTTGTTGAAAGCCGGATTGCAGCGCGCTGGTAACGGATAAATCGCTCATGGCGTGGACTCAAGGTGGCTGAGGAAACCCGGAAATCGAATGTTTGAAATCAAGGCTAACCGACTGATTTACTCCGCTTGTTACGCCGATTTGTCGGCTAAGTCAAGTCGATTTTTTGTTCGGCGACACTTGGCGCAATCCCGGTTTTAGCTTGGTCGGTTCATTAAAGAATGCGCCCGGCGGGCGGGATTGCCGGGCGCTCGGATCGACGTTTTGTGTTAAAACTCGTACTTCAACGAACCCATCACATTCACCGGATAGCCGGGAATCGCGTCCAGGCTGCTGCCGTCGGAGTTCGCGTAATAACGTTTGTCCAACAGGTTGTTGACATTCAACTGCGCCGTCAAGCGTTGTTGGCCGAAACGTTGGGTATACGCGGCCATCGCATCCAAACGGGCATAGCCTGGCAAGCTGTAGGAATTATCGGCGTCGCCCCGCCGCAAGCCGACCGCCGTCACGCCAAAACCCACTTTGAACGCATCGTTAAACCGCCAAGTGCCCCACAAGCTGCCCTGGTGTCTGGGCACGTTCTCCAGGCGCTTGCCTTGCAGGCCGTCGAAGTCCTCGATGTAATTGGCTTGCGTATAAGCGTAGGTGCCCAGCAGATGCAGTTGGTCGGTAATTTGTCCGGCCAAATCCAGCTCGATGCCTTTGCTGCGGATTTTGCCGGCCAGAATCTGAAAATTGGGATCGGTTTGATTGGGGTCGTCGGTCAGCAGATTGCTTTTGGTCAAATGGAAAAACGCCAAGGTCGACGAAAATTTCTGGTCGGCCGATTCGGTCTTGAAGCCGACTTCGTACTGTTGGCCTTGCTGCGGATCGAAGCGTTGTCCGGTGGCCGAGATGCCGTTGTTGGCGCTGAACGACTCGGTATAGCTGCCGTATAGCGATAGCCAGTCCCGAGCTCGGTAGACGACACCGGCGCGGGGGCTGAAGGCGTTGTCTTCCTGCTTTTCCCGGCCGGCCTTGGCCGCCGCCAGCGAGGCCGGTGAAAACCGCGCGCCGGTGCTGACGTTATCGTAACGGCCGCCCAGCAGGATATGCAGTCGGTCGAACAGCGTGATCTGGTCCTGAACGTAGGCGCCTATCCAGGCTTCCTTACGGTAAAAGAATGCGTTGTCGGCCGGCAGGGCGTTGAAATCCACTTGGCCGTAAACCGGCGCGAAGATGTCGATTCCCGTGACTGCCGCTTGCGCCTCGTGCGCCTCGGTCGTTGCATGAAAGCCGTCCACGCCCACCAGCAAATTATGTTTGCTGCCCAAGATTTCGAACTTGCCGTTCAAGTCGATATTACCGGAATGCGTCATCACGTCCTGCACGCCTTTGGAGGCGGTGCGGTCCAAAAACAGGTGGCCGTCTGCCTCGCGTAAACCTCGGAAATTGAACAGGGTCGGTCCGCTCAACGACCAGTCTTTAAACAAATAACGTTGGGTGATCTTCCAATCGTCGTTGAAATGATAGGTCCAGTCAAAGCCGACCAGTTTGCTTTCCATCAACTGGCGTTGCGCGCCGTCCTTTAGCGTGCGGGTGATCGGAATCGGCGCCGGGCGGTTGCCGATGGCCGGAATACCAAAGTCGGCGTTGAAGCGGTCGCGCTTGTATTCCAGTTCCAGATTGGTTTCGAATTTTTCGTTGGGCCGCCAGCTGACTTTCGGTGCCACGAAATAGCGTTCGTTGCTGACAAACTCCCGGAACGATTGGCTATCCAGATAAGAGCCGTTGAGGCGGTACAGCAAGGTTTTGTTGGCGTCGAGGGGGCCGGTCGCATCGATCAGCGTGCGGTATTGATCGTAACTGCCGAATTGTTGCTGGACCGAATAATAGGCGGTATCCAACGGCTTTTTGGTCACGTAATTGACCAGGCCGCCGGGTTCGATGCGCCCGTACAACACCGCCGCCGGGCCCTTGACAATTTCCACCTGCTCGATATTGGCGATGTCGTAAACGTCCTGGCGGTTGAACAGGCCGTTGCGGTAAGCATCGCCGAATCCCGAACCGGCCAGACCGCGAATGATGAAATTGTCGTACAGATAACCGCCGCCGGTGCGGCCCAGCACGCCGCTAACGTGGCCGTTGACCGCGTCGGGCAGGGTGATGGCTTGTTTGTCGGCCAGCACGGCCTTGGGTACCACCTGAATCGACACCGGCGTGTCCATGATGGGCGTGTCGGTCTTGGTGGCGGTGGTCGCGTTCGGAAGACGGTAGTCGGTGTTGTAAGGATCGTTGGAATCGTAAGCGGCTATGCCGATTACATTGACCGGCGCCATCAGCGTCGCATCGCCGCCGAGCGGCTTAATCGCCAGCGAGCCGTCCCCGGCAACCGAATAGCCCAGGCCGGTGCCGGCCAATAGTTTGGCGGCGGCCTCGGGCAAGCTCATGGAACCTTGTAAGGCCGGCGAGCGACGGCCGGCGACATGGTCGTGAGCGTAAAAAATCTGCTTGCCGGATTGCGCGGCCAGTTGTTGCAGCGCGCCCGCCAGATCTTGGGCCGGGATGTCGAAGGCGTAGCTTGGATCGGCGGCGCGCACTTCGCAAGCCAGCAACGCGGCGGCCAATAAGAGCGGGTGTTTCAGCGATGCGGTCATAAGGTCTCCTTGGGTTAGGGGTTTCCTATGAAACGCACCAGCGTCGAAAAGACGCCAAGCCAGCACGATTTATTTTCGACTAGAGTCGACGCGGCTGGTTGATTCGGCCTTAATTTGGAGGTTTTATGGTGAAAGCCTGTTCGGCACGGTACCGACATCCCGGTGCCGGAACGCCATCAATCGCGGCCAGCGTCCACCACGTCCATCGTTTCATTCGCCGGGACATGATCGTTAGCTTCCCTTCGACTCCGCTTGGGGAACGACCCGCGCGCACTCGGGAAGAGCGTAAGGGGTCGGTCGGTTCAAACCGTAAAAGCCCGAATCAATCGTTGCCGCGCTTGTCGAGCACGGCTTGCCGCGGATTGGGCCGGTGAATATCAATGGGCAGCGTCATCGCTATGATGTTCAACGCGCTGTCGAGATTGCCGGTGTGAAAGGTACCGCTGACCTTGAGTTTGGCCAAGGCCGGCTCGGCCAGAGTCAGGCGGACGTCGTGGTAGCGCTCCAATTCGGCCAAAACCTCGTCGAGCTGGCGGTTTTCGAAGATCAAACGGCCTTCGCGCCAAGCGGTCTGCATCGTGATTTGGTTGGCGGGCAGTTCGCGAAATCGACCCTCCCGGTCGAAACTCAGCGCCTGGTTGGCATGGATTTCCCGGCTTTCGTGGTGGTCGACTCGAACAGTTCCCTCGGCGACCGCGACCGTTACTTCGTCATTGTGAAGTCGCACGTCGAAGCGGGTGCCTAAATCGACGACGTTAGCGCCGCCGACTGTAATTTGGAACGGGCGGTCTCGGTCGTGCGTGACGTCGAAGTAAGCCTCGCCCTTGATCAGCGCCAGTGACCGCCGCCAGTGGTCGAGGTGTACCGTCAATTCGCTGTCCGGACTCAATTCCAGCCGGGAGCCGTCCGCCAATTGAACCGTCCGGCTGGCGCCGCGCTCGGTCGCGTAAACCGCGTTGCGCCCGTACCAGCCTCGTTCGGAGAAGGTCGCCACGCCCAAGCCCAGCACCAGGCAGGCCACCAAGGCCGACTCGGCGAGCCGGCGGCGGCGCGGGCGCCGGTAGGTCAGCGCGGCGGCGCGGACCGGAAAATCCTGGCCTTTAAAGCCGTCGAGTTGTCGCCAGCGCCGCGCTATTTGCCGATAGACCTTCTCGTGATCTTGGTCTCGCGCCAGCCACGCCTCGAAAGCCGCGCGTTCTGCCGGCGTGCAGTCGGTCGATTCCAGACGCAGCAGCCAGTCGATCGCTTGTTGCTGCAAGGTGGGCGGAGATTCGGGCATTCGCTTCAAGACGGTTGGCTAGTCGGACAGGAAGGGCATTGTAAGCCCTTGGGCTGAACCATCGCGACTTCGCTGGCGCCCCGAAATCCGCTTGCGAGAGCGGCTTCGGCGTCAATTTCGCTCGGGTCCGCGCGCCGGACTAACCAACAGGAGGCGACGCACGATCCGCTCAACGCACTTTGACCGCAACCCGAGTCTTGGCGCCAGGCGAATGGATCGGCGGTGTGGGGAAACGTCATTGCTCGTCCCAGTCGCTAAAGCGCGTCAGCACGTGATCGGCGGCGATGCCCACCAGCCGGACCGAGTTACGCTCCGAGATGCCCAGTCGCCGGCCGATTTCCCGATGCGACAGTCCCTCCAGACGATATAACACGAAGGCGTGGCGGGTGTTTTCGGGGAGCTCCAGCAAAATGTCGTTCAGGGTTTGTAAGGCTTGACGGCTGGTCAGGCGGTCTTCGGGTAGCGGCTCTTCGCCGGCAATTTGCGCCAATAGTTCGTCGTTGGCGTCGGCATCCTGTTGAAAACGCTCGCGGACCGATTGGCGCCGGTGTTGATCGATACTCAGGTTGGCTATGGTCCGGTACAAAAAAGCCCTGGCGTTGCAGATCGATTGCGGCTCGGGATGTTGCAGTAGCCGCAAATACGCCTCCTGCACCAAGTCCTCGGCACTGTCCTGCCCGCCGCGCTGACCGGCAAACACCCGCAACTCTTGGCTGTGGCGTTGAAACAATCTGTCGAACAGCGATCGTTTGGATGTTGGCACGGTGGCGGTCTGGAAGGGCGGGGGCGGTGGAGGACTGTTCGTTAAAGTCCTGGGCGCATGCAAAGTCCGTACCCTATCGCAGTGCCGTGGCGCATTCAGCGGTGTTGCTTAACAAATCCAACGGTTTGGCGGAGTTTGGCGCGGGCGATTTTGCGAACCGGCGATGTTTGCGGCGGCGCGCAAGTGCGGCATATCCCGTAATAGCGGTCGCTAAAGCGGGTGTTTGGCGAACGGTCGGGCGGTCCGCCTTTGAGTAAGGAGAAAGTCGATATTTCGCCAAGCGGTCCGGCCGTTACCGTTTGTCGGCCGCCTCGACGACGATTTCCCGCTCGCCCAGGCGCTTGACTTTAACCGGCAGCAGCGCGGCGACGGCGTTTAGCAAGTTGTCGAGTTGCTCGGTGCGAAAACTGCCGTTGACGCGCAATTCAGCCAGCTTGGGATCGGGCAGGCGGATGACCACGTCGTGGTAGCGGGCTATTTCGGCCAGGACTTCGCCGAGCGGCCGGCCGCGAAACAGCAGCTGGCCCTGACGCCAGGCGGTGGAGGCGGCGATGTCGGTTTGGCCGGCCGCCACGAAGCCGCCGTCGCTGTCGTAGGCCAGTTGTTGGCCGGCGGTTAATTCGCGGCGCTGCAGACCGCCGGCCATTTCGACCGTGCCTTCTTGCACCGCCACGCTGACCCGGCCGGATTGCTGGTAAACGTCGAACGCGGTGCCGATGTCGCGTATGGTCAAGTTGCCGGCGGTCACGTGGAATGGGCGGGTGGCGTCGTGCTCGACGTTAAAGAACGCCTCGCCGCGTATCAGATCGACGCGCCGGCTGCCGCGGTTGTAGTGCACTCTGATTTCGCTGTCGGTGTTCAAATCCAGCTTGGAACCGTCGGACAACGGCACGCTTAAGCGTTGGCCCTTGCCGGTGCGGTAGGTATCCGACCAACCGTACCAACCTTGCGGCGAAAACAAGCCCCAACCGGCCCCGAGCAACAGCAGCGCCGCCAAGCCGCGGCCGGCGAATTGGCGCACGGCCGATGCCCGGACCGGTTTGCGGTAGTTCAGGGCGGCGTCGCGGGCCGCGAAGGACTCTTGGGTAAAGGGTTCCATCCAGGCCCATTGCGCCTCGACTTGCCGATAAGCGTCCGGGTGGCCCGGATCGGCGGCCAGCCAGTCCGCGAAGGCTTGGCGTAGCGCCGGGTCGGCCGGCGTTTCGCGCAGGCGCAATAGCCAGGCGATCGCTTGATCGCGTTGGGCTTGGGTGCGGTTGGCGGTCGAGGGCACGCGGTTGTCAGGGGCGAAAATTGAGGAGAGCAGTTTAACCAAAGACCGATGCAGCTGTTGGCCGGAATCAGCGCGGTCCAGTTTCGGCGGCCAGCCGGGCGCTGATGTGCTGCATCGCCAGCATCACGTAGCGCTCCGAGCCGCGCACCGAAATGCCCAGCCGGGCGGCGATTTCCCGGTGGGAGCAACCTTCGATCCGATACAGCACAAAGGCGTGGCGCTGCAGTTCCGGCAACTCGTCCAGCCAGGCCGAGAAGCGCTCGAGTTGCTGGTGGGCTTGCCAGTAATGCTCAGGCGACAAGCCGCGGTCGGGAATCAGCTCCGGTTTGGCGTCGGCATCGGCCAAGCGCTCGCGAATTTCGCGGCGGCGATGCCGATCGACGATTAGATTGGCGGCGGTCTGCAACAGAAAGGCTTTCGGATTGCGGATGGTTTCCGGTGCCGGATACTGCGACAGCCGCAAAAAGGTTTCCTGCACGATGTCGCCGACATCCGGTTCCTTGGGCCAGCGGCCGCGCACGAAGGCACCGATTTCGTCGGCATGCCTTAAGAACAGAGTTTGTAAAAAACCGGAAGATGCGTTGGGCATGGACGGCTCGGCTGGATTTCAGGATAGTCGAGCGCCTTGGGCAGCAAGAAATACGCCACGGCCCGGCTGGTAATTGCCAGCGCCGCCGAGGCGGCGGCGGGCGCTGGTCCGAAATGCTTGGCGACCGCCGGAAAGGGCGCGCCGCCGGACTCAAGCTGTGTGATATGCCTTATTTTTTGGAAAAATGCGGCATATCACACAGCGAGGCGCGCCGGCCATGCCAGCCAGGCGAACGGGATTGCGGTGGATTCGCGATCGGGCGCGATGCGCGCGGTAGGTCGT
>NZ_JBYMAP010000163.1:0-8920 GCF_057766305.1 Methylomonas sp. BG-2
CACGTGTCGCTGACTTGATGGCGGCCGGCGGCGTAGACGATTTGAGCCACCGGGTGAAAACAAGGCTGGGTTTCCGGGTCGCTAAGATCGATGGCCACCACGTCGGCCGCCTTGCCGGGCAGCAGCGAACCGATTTCGCCATCCAAGCCCAGCGCCCTGGCGCCGTTGATCGTCGCCATTTCCAGCACCGCTTGCGCCGACACCGCGCTGGCGTCGCCGGCAACGCCCTTGGCCAACAACGCGGCGGTACGCATTTCGCCGAGCATATCCAGATCGTTGTTGCTGGCGGCACCGTCGGTCCCCAACGCCACGTTGATACCGGCGGCCAAGCAGTCCGCCACCGGACAGAATCCGCTGGCCAGTTTCAAGTTGGATTCCGGGCAATGGACGATATGCGCGCCGGTCTCGGCATATTCGGTGATTTGTTCGGCCGACAACTGGGTCATGTGCACGGCGATGAACGAGGATGTCAGCAAGCCGAGGTCGCGCAGGCGTTGTAACGGGGTCTGGCCGGTGTTGGCCAATTGTTGTTCAACCTCGTGAGCCGTCTCGTGCACATGCATGTGCAGCGTTAGATTCATCTCGTCGGCGTAGGTCAGCGCCCGGCTCAGCGGCGCGTCGGACACGGTATACGGCGCGTGCGGCGCGAACGACAGGCTGAGCAGACTTTCGTGGCGCAATTGTTCGTGCAAGGCCAAGCCCTTGGCCAGATAAGCGTCGGCATTTTCGGCCCAAAGCGTCGGAAAATCGAACACGATCAAGCCGATGTTGGCGCGAATTCCGTGTTGCAAGGCTTGTTGCGCGGTGATTTCCGGAAAGAAATACATATCGTTGAAACAGGTCGTACCGCCCCGCAACATTTCAGCGATTGCCAAATCGGTGCCGTCGCGCACGAAGGCCTCGCTGGCCCATTGCTGTTCCGCCGGCCAAATGTGGTTCTGTAACCAGTCCATTAACGGCAGATCGTCGGCAAAGCCGCGCAGCAAAGTCATCGCCGCGTGAGTGTGACAATTGATCAAACCCGGAATCAGCGCATGCTGGTCGCGAACCTCCAGCTGGCGCGGACGGTATTTTTGCAAGGCAAGATCGCTGGGCAGCAAATCGACAATTCTGCCGCCGTCTATCGCTAGACTATAGTTATCGTAAATTACCGAGGCCGGTTCCACCGGTATAATCCATCGGGCCTGTATCAAAAGGTCGACCTGCATGGGTACTCCCGAGCTAAAAACCGTGGATTATACCGCGCCGCCGTAAGGCCGAGACGAGTAGCCGCCAATCGAGAAGCGCCAATCAAATGCCATTCCCCACGATCCTGCCGTCAACCGGATTCTCCAGCGCTCACCCATTCGGGAAATCCACGGTCGTGCGCGATGATCCGGCGTTGCGCTGCAATGCGCTCCGCGCTACGGTGAGTCGGCGATGAAAGCGACGCGACCGTCGGATTGGCTAATCGGTTTCGGCATCGCCGGGCTTTACGCCGTCATCGGCAGGCTGTCCTTGCTGTATTTCGCAACCGCCAGCGTCGCCAGCGTACTGTTTTTGCCCAGCGGGCTGGCGTTGGCGACCTTGCTGCTCGGCGGCCGCCGCTACCTGTGGGCGCTCGGACTCGGCGCGCTGAGTTTAAATCTTTGGCAAGGCCAACCACCGGCGATCGCGGCGGCAATCTCGGCCGGCAGTGTCGCCGGGGCTTGCCTGGCTTGTTATCTGCTAAAGCGAGTCGACGGCTTCGACCACCGCATCCCCAGCCTCGCCGATTATTTGTTGCTGATCGGCATCGGCGGTCTGGCCTGCACGCTATCGGCGCTGGTCGGCGCCAGTTGCCTGCTAATCAACGGCGTAGTCGATATCACGGGTTTTCGGATCGCGCTGCTGCACTGGTGGTTGGGCGACACGCTCGGCACGATACTGGTCGCGCCGCTGATTCTGGTTTGGCAGGATGGCTTACGGATACCTCGCCGCTTCAAACAATTCGCGGAAGCGTGTTTGATTCTGGGCTTGAGCGCGCTAGCCGGCCAAATCGTGTTTTTGAACTGGTTTCAGGACCACTTGGGCGAATACGCCAAAACGCCGTGGATCTACTTGCTGGTCAGTTGGGCCGCGGTCAGGGTCGGGCCGAAAACCACCACGCTGATTCTCGCGATCATCGCGATGCAGGCCATGGTCGGCATGAACGGACACCAATGGGAAATTTACCAACGCCGGCCAATCGGCCCGCCCGAAGTCAATTACTGGCTGTTCATGTCGGTGCTGTCGGTGATCGGCATGGCCTTGGCCAGCTATTTTTCCGAACGCCAACGGGTGCTCGACGCTCTGGGCGAACACCGCGAATTACTCCGCACCCTGCTGAGAGCCATGCCGGACAAAGTCTGGCTTAAGGACCCCAACGGCACCTACCTGCTCTGCAACGCCAGTTTCGAAGCCCTGTTCGGCGCCGATGAAGCCACTATCGTCGGCAAGACCGACTACGACTTCGTCGATAGCGAACTGGCCGACTTCTTTCGGGAGCACGATTTCAAAGCCGTCGCCGCCGGCAAACCGATGATCAACCAAGAATGGCTGACCCTGGCCGACGCCAGCCATACCGGACTGTACGAAACCATCAAAACCCCGGTCACCACCGCCGACGGCAAACTGCTCGGCGTGCTGGGCATGGCCCGCGACATCACTCAGCTCTACGAAGCGCAGCGCGCCTTGGACCAGCGCATTCAAGAACAGGCCTGCTTGCACGCGGTGTTCCGCGCCACCGAAAATTTGAACCGGCCGCTGCCGGAAGTGCTGCAAGCGGTTGTCGAGCAACTGCCGGCCGGTTGGCGTTATCCCGGTTTCGCGGTCGCGACGATACGCTGGCGGGATCTAACCTTCCGGAGCGGCGAATGTCCGGCCGAGGCGGCGCGCATCAGCGCTCCGATCCGAGTCGGAACGCTAAGCGACGGCGAAGTCACCGTCGCCTACGCGATCCATCCGCCAACTCCGGCCAACGCCCCGGTGATGTCGGACGAAGAGCAACAGTTGCTGAATGCGATCGCGGAGCGGCTCGCTTCAACGATAGAACGCCGCCAGATCGAGGAAAAGTCACGCAAGCGCGAAAAAATTTTTCGGGCCATCGTGTCGCAAGCTTCGGATGCCATCATGTTGATCGACGCCGAGACGCTGGCTTTCGTCGAGTTCAACGACGCCGCCCGCGAAAACCTCGGCTACGGCCGGGCTGAATTCGCCAAACTGCGCCTGCCGGATATTCAAGCGGACGCTCCGGCGATGTTGGAACAACTCGATGCGGCGGAGGGTCGGGATTCCCGGCAGTTCGACACCGTCAGCCGTTGCCAGGACGGCAGTTTGCGCGACGTTCATGTCAGCGTCAAAGCGATTCAAATCGAAAATCGGCCGATGCTATCGTTGATCTGGTCGGACATTACCGAACGCAAATCCATCGAAGCGCAGTTCCGCAATCTGTTCGAGCATAACCCGGCGCCGATGCTGATTTACGAACGCGACACGTTGAGCCTGGTGGCGGTCAACGATGCCTTCACCGCGCTATACGGTTACGGCGGCGACGAGGCGCAAAACCTGTTACTGACCGATTTGTTCGACGCCCCCCAAAAGTCCAAGGTCATCGAACAGGAGGCCAAACTGCACGGGTTCGCCAGTACCGGCGAATGGCAACATCTGCGCAAGGACGGCAGCGCGGTGCCGGTCGTGGTCAGTTCCCACGACATCATCTTTGCCCACCGCATCTGTCGGGTCGTGGTCATTACCGACATCGGCGAACTCAAGCGGGCCGAAACCGAGCTGCGCAAGTACCGCGACCATCTGGCCGATTTGGTGCGTTCGCGCACCGCCGAGCTGGAACTTGCCCGCGAGGAGGCCGAAACCGCCAACCGCGCCAAAAGCGCGTTTCTGGCCAATATGAGCCACGAAATCCGTACTCCGATGAATGCGATTCTGGGCATGGCCCATTTGCTGCGGATGGAGATCACGCAACCCAGCCAACGCGATAAGCTGGAAAAAATCAGCGTGGCCGGCAAGCACTTGCTGGGTTTGATCAACGACATCCTCGATCTGTCGAAAATCGAGGCGGAACGCATGACCTTGGAGAAAACCTCGCTGAATATCGCCGCGATCGCCGATCACGCCTGCAGCATCGTCGGCGAGCGCGCCGCCGCCAAACGCCTGAGCCTGACCCACGAAACCGATCCGCCACTAAACACGCTGATCCTGCTCGGCGATCCGCTACGCATCTGCCAGATCTTGATCAACTATCTCAGTAATGCCGTCAAATTCACCGAGCAAGGCCGAATCGTGCTGCGCAGCCGGCTGCAATCGATCGACGAACGCCAATGCTGGGTACGTTTCGAGGTCGAGGACAGCGGCATCGGCATGACGCCGGAACAGTGCGCGCGGGTATTCAACGCCTTCGAACAAGGTCAATCCTCAACCACTCGCCGTTACGGCGGCAGCGGCTTGGGCCTAGCGATCAGCCGCCATTTGGCGCGAATGATGGCCGGCCAAGTCGGCGTCGATAGCCAGCCGGGCCGGGGCAGCACCTTTTGGTTCGACGTTACACTGCAACGCGAGCTAAACCCGGTTGCACCGGTCGCCCAAGTGCCGGCGCCCGATTTCCGTCGCTCGGCCGAGATTCTGCTGGTTGAAGACAACGACATCAATCAGGAAGTCGCCAAGGCCTTGCTGGAAAGCGTCGGCTTGCGCGTCGAGGTGGCCGAGCACGGCCAACAGGCACTGGAGATGGTCGAGCAACACCGCTACGATCTGATTTTGATGGACATGCAAATGCCGGTCATGGACGGCCTGCAAGCCACGCGCCTGATCCGGGAGACCGAGCACGGCCGCTCGCTGCCGATCGTGGCGATGACCGCCAACGCCTTCGAGGAAGACCGCCAAGCCTGCCGCGATGTCGGCATGAACGATTTTCTGGCCAAACCCTTCGATCCGGACCTGTTGTTCGATGTGCTGCGGCGCTGGATTCCCGCCGCCGCGCCGGGCACCCGCGACGACGAGCCGCCGGCCTCGGCAGCGCCGATTTCGCTCGACGCGTTGCGTGAACGGCTCCGCGAACTGACGACATTGCTGGCCGGCGGCAATCTGAAAGCCGCCGACGCTTGGCGCGACCTCAAGCCGGCGCTGGCCCAGGTCGTCGCGGCCGAAGCGATCCAAACCTTGGACCCATTGGTCGAAAAATACGACCTGCCGCAGGCCTTGTTCTATTTGCGCGGTTTAATGGCGCAATATCCCGGCCTGGACAGCGAAAGCGGATAAAGCAGGCCAGTCACCCAACCAAACCCTGGACGCCGACCTATCGAAGCCGGCCGGAATCGGCTTAAAATAGCTTAAACGGCCAGGTAAGATCGCCCATTTTCGAAGCTGCTACACACGGCTACGAAAACGTTAACCGCGAGACAACCACACCGAGCCAGCCAATTTCCGACCACTTACAACTAGAGCATGAGTTCTCAATTATCGGTACAAGCCCTGCAATGGACCGGCGCCAGCCTGAACGTCTTGGATCAACGAGCCTTGCCGGCCCATATCCGTTACGACGAATACCGCGATGCCGTCGGCGTGGCCGAAGCCATCGTATCGATGCGGGTGCGCGGAGCGCCGGCCATCGGCATCGCCGCCGCCTACGGCGTGGTGCTGTCGGCCCAATTTCACTACCCCGACCCGGCCTGGCAAGATAAAGTCGCCGGCGACATCGAGCTGCTGGCCGCATCGCGCCCCACCGCCGTCAATCTGTTTTGGGCGCTGGCGCAAATGCGCGAAGTGCTCGCCGCCGCGCCCGCCGATCCGCTCGCGGCGCTCACCGCCAAAGCCGAATCCATCCATGCCGACGATATCGCCGCCAATTATGCGATGGGCGAACGCGGCGCCGATTTAATCGGCGCGGCCTGCTCGGTACTGACCCACTGCAACGCCGGCGCGCTGGCCACCGGCGGTTACGGCACCGCGCTAGGCGTGATCCGCAGCCTGCACCAGCGCGGCCAGTTAAAAGACGTCTACGCCGACGAAACCCGCCCCTGGCTGCAAGGCGCCCGCTTGACGGTTTGGGAACTGGCTCAGGACGGCATTCCGGCCACGCTGATCGCCGATTCGGCGGCGGCTTGGTTGATGAAGTCGGGAAAAATCGACTGGATTATCGTCGGCGCCGACCGCATCACCGCCAACGGCGACGTCGCCAATAAAATCGGCACCTATTCGCTGGCGGTGCTGGCCAAGCGCCACGGCGTCAAGTTGATGGTGGCCGCGCCCTCCTCCACGCTGGACCTGAGTCTGGCCAGCGGCGACGCCATCGAAATCGAAGAACGCAATCCCAACGAATTGCTGGCCGATTGCTACTTGAGCGGCGACTCGCTGGTCGGCGCCTGGAATCCGGTGTTCGACGTGACCCCGGCCGATTTGATCACTGCCATCGTCACCGAACGCGGCGTGGTGGTCGATCCCGGCCGGCACGGGGTCCGGAGCTTGGCGCCATGAACGCGGCGCGCAACGGTAACGGCCCGCTAATGGCGGTCGGCTGCCTGCTGGAAGGCCTGCGTTGGATGGCGCGCGCTGAACTGCGCCCCTATTTGTTGATACCGCTGTTCATTAACATGGTGTTGTACACCGGCGCCTTCATCCTCGGCTACCATTCGGTATCGGCCCTCATTCACCAATTGATTCCGGATTGGCTGTCCTGGCTAAGCTGGGTATTGTGGCCGCTGTTTTTCATCAGTTTCTTGCTGATCGGTTTTTTCACGTTCACGCTGGTCGCCAATTTAATCGCCGCGCCCTACTACGGCCGTCTGGCCGCCAAAACCGTTACGTTGCTGCGCGGCACGCCGCCAGTGACGGTCGAGGCCGGTTGGGACAAGGTATTTTTCGGCGAACTGAAGCGCATCGGCTATCTGTTGCTGCGGGTGCTGCCGTTGCTGCTGTTGTTCTTGATTCCGGTCGTCAATCTGATCGCGCCCTTCCTGTGGGCGGCCTTCGCGGCCTGGGGCATCGCGATGGAATTCATCGCCTACCCGCTGGAGATGCGCGGCCAGACCTTCAACGCGCAGAAGCAGTTCATGCGGGAACGGCGCTGGAGCATGCTGAGTTTCGGCGCGCTGACCGGCCTGGGCCTGACGCTGCCTATCGTCAATCTGGTCATCGGCCAGACGGCGGTGATCGCCGCGACCCTGTACGTGGACCGGGTCTTGCCGCCAGCCGGCAACGACGAAGCGAGCTGACGGACCGCGGCGATGCAACAAATCCTGGCCATTGCCCTGGGCGGTTCGATTGGCGCGGTCAGCCGCTTCTGGCTGGCAAACGCGATCTACGGGCTGCTCGGGCGCGGCTTTCCGCACGGCACGCTGTTCATCAACGTGTCCGGCTCGTTTTTGATGGGATTTCTCACCGAATTGATGCTGCAGCGTTTTGCGCTGGCGGTCGAATGGCGGGCCGCGATTTTGGTCGGTTTTTTGGGCGCCTACACCACCTTCTCGACCTTCGCCATCGAAACCCTGTATTTGTTCGAAGCCGGCAGTCTATTGAAGGCATTCTTAAATATTTTACTGAGCACGGTACTGTGCCTGGCGGCCTGCTGGGTGGGGCTGATCTGGGGCCGCACGCTGTTCGCCGACGCGCTATATCCCTGGCTGGGCCACGG
Organism: Methylomonas sp. BG-2; assembly: GCF_057766305.1. Taxonomy (NCBI): domain Bacteria; kingdom Pseudomonadati; phylum Pseudomonadota; class Gammaproteobacteria; order Methylococcales; family Methylococcaceae; genus Methylomonas; species Methylomonas sp. BG-2. The sequence goes on from NZ_JBYMAP010000163.1 coordinate 7,643, forward strand.
CCTGCGCTACGGCGAAATGGCACTGGCACTGTTATTGGCCTTGCTGACCGCCACCGCCACCGAATGGCTGCTGCAGCGCGGCGGCTACCCGGCCGAATGGCGGGCCGCGATTTACATTGTGTTGCTGGGCTTGTTGACGGTGGCCTCCACGCTCAGACTGGCCTTCGGCCTGCAGCAGATCCGCCTGGAGTTTCACGGCCTGTTGAGTTTGTTTGTGGTCAATGCGATGCTCGGCGTCGCAATGGTCTGGTTGGGTTCGCGCTTGGGGAATTGGCTATGGCAATGGAAACCGTAACGTTGGCGCGGATTTATCTGCGCGAGGGCGAGCATCTGCTGGCCCGGCTGTTGGATACCTTACGCGACGAACGCGTGCGCGGCGTCACGGTGCTACGCGGCATCGCCGGCTTCGGCGCCGACCGGGAAATCCGCACCGCCGCGCTGGCCGATCTGGCGCTGGACCTGCCGTTGGTGGTCGAGTTTTACGACAGCCCCGCGCGAGTGACCGCGATACTCGCCCATTTGCAAATTCAAGGCGGCTTGGCTCACATCGTCAGTTGGCCGGTCACGTTGCATGTGCCGGAGACTGATGCGCGCTAGGATGTAAACCATCGGGCCATGCGTATATTTAATAGAGAATCCAAGTTCGAAAACCGCTTCCGTGGCGATCCAAAGCACGCTAAACCAGGGTCCCAATCCCGGCATTCGCTTCACCAACCTTCATTACTTGTAAAAAGGAAAGTCCATGAAATACCGCCCCTGTATCGACCAATGCACCAGCGACGGCAGCCATTGCCAAGGCTGCGGCCGTTCTCACCAGGAAATCGCCGACACCAAGAAACTGGTCAAATCCATCGTCGACTTCGTGCAACAACAGCAATACGACAATCCGGAAGACTTCGTGGCCAAGATAGGCAAAAGCGTGCTGAAGAAACTCGCCAAGGCCGCCGAGGAAAACGCCGGTTGATTGCGTCCAGTCCGGCCGCCGGTATTTGATAGCGGACGGGCGCGCTGTAGAAACCTTGATAGCATTGGGGCGGCGCAAGTCGCTCCGGCAAGCGCCTCTGAACATGTCAATCCAAATTCGGCGCTTGGAATAGGGAAAACGCTTCGGAAGTTGTGGGAGGGAGCGGCTTCCGCCGCGATTGCGGACGGGGAAAAGTCATGGCAACCGAGGCACGCTTAGCCAACCGCGCGCTTTCGCTGCCCCGTCAGCAAGCACACCGTGTTTGCAGGCGACATCGGCGCGAGCTGCAAAAGCCAGCCGTTAAGTGTAGTCCA
>NZ_JBYMAP010000164.1:0-8918 GCF_057766305.1 Methylomonas sp. BG-2
AGGTATGGTAGTCGAGCTGGCGCCGGCGCTGTTCCTCGCCGGGCTGGGTGCGGCTTGCCAAGGCTGCCTCCAATATCGCGCAATAGGTATCGATCGCGGCCGCGCCGACGGTTTGGGCCAGGTTCAGATCGGCCTCGAAATCGCCGCTACTATAATTTTCCAAATAAAAGTGGGTGACGCCGCGATGGCGTTCCAATGCCGGAATGTAGAAGTAGCGGTCGCCCTGTTGCGCGGCTTCGTGGTACAGCTCCGGCGCGGCTTGCTTGAGACCATCGGCAAATCGGCTGGTGTCGGATTCGAACGGGTTTGACGGATTCAGGTCGGCCATCACTCGCCAATAACCCGTGCCGTCCTTCATTTCAGTCCAGCTGATGTGGATGTGCACCGACGGCGCCAGCGGATTGCTCGGATGGATGATCGTGGAAAGCGCCGACGCGGAAGCCAGCTTCTTGGCGGGGTCGTCGTCGTAGTGGACTTGGGAGGTGTTGACCGAAGCGCGGTTGAATGCGATCCGGTCGGTGGCCATGTAGCGGACGCCGCCGCCATGCCGGCCTTGGTCGCGCAACCACTCGATCGGCTCGAAGGCTTGGCCCTCGCCGAATTGGGCCGCGATCCGGTTCAGTTGGCTCACGAAGTGTTGCCGTAGTTCGCGGAGCATGGCGTAAGCGCGTTCGGCGCGCGGGGAATTTGCGTGGATCGGTTGCATAGTCTGATTTCCGAGGTTGAACGAGTTGCTCGCGGCCGGTCGGGCAACGGTCGCCGCGACGCGCCGGCCGGAATCCGCCGGGACGGATCGATGGTCCCGACTCAAGTTTGGGATTGTTGTTGAAATTCCGGCACCAGTTGCTTGAGACAGGCCAGCAATTCGCCGGCTTCGCGGCACAGGCAGCCGGCCTGCATCCGTTCGATGCTGGCTAGCCATTCGCCGCTGTCGTAGACCCTGGCCTTGGCTAGCCGCAGTTTCGGCAGGCCGGTGGCTTGTAGCGCTTCCTGCTCATGGAACAGTTCTTCGTACAATTTCTCGCCGGGGCGCAGGCCGACGTATTCGATCGCGATGTCCCGGCCCGGGACTTTGCCGCTAAGCCGGATCATTTGTTCGGCCAGATAACGAATCTTGACCGGTTCGCCCATGTCCAGCACGAAGATTTCGCCGCCCTGGCCGGCGGTTTCGGCCTGCATGATCAACTGGCAGGCTTCCGGTATCGTCATGAAGTAGCGGGTGATGTCGGGATGGGTGACCGTGACCGGGCCGCCGGCCTTGATTTGTTCGCGAAACAGCGGCACGACGCTGCCGGCCGAATCCAACACGTTGCCGAAGCGCACCGTCGTGAAACGGGTCGAGCCCGGCCGGTCCAGATTCTGGCACAGGATTTCGGCGGCGCGCTTGGTCGCGCCCATCACGTTGCTGGGATTGACGGCCTTGTCGGTGGAAATCAACACAAAGCGCGCCACCCCGCCGGCGATGGCGGCTTCGGCAACGATCTTGGTGCCGATCAGGTTGTTATGCACGGCTTCGCGGACCTGGTATTCCAACAGCGGCACGTGCTTGTAGGCGGCGGCGTGGAACACGATTTCCGGGCGCTCGGTCTCGATCAGGCGCTGCACCGTCAATGCGTCGGCGACGTCGCCGAGCACCGCGACGCGCGGCAATTGCGGGAACAGCCGGGCCAGATCGGCGTCGATCTTGTACAAATTGAATTCGCATTGATCGAGTACGATCAAACGCCGTGGCCGTACCCCGGCCAATTGCTTGCACAGTTCGGAACCTATCGAGCCGCCGCCGCCGGTGACCAACACCGTCTTGTCGCGCAGATGGGCTTGAATGCCGGGCCAGTCCAGTTTCACCGGCGCCCGGCCCAGAATGTCTTCGATCGAGACGCTGCGCAGATTGGCCTTGGTGACCGCGCCGCTCAGCAATTCCTTGACCGACGGCAGGGTTTGGAATTCGGCGCCGCAGCCTTCGCAGATTTCGACGATGCGGCGCATCTGCGCGGCGCTGGCCGACGGTACCGCGATCAGCACCGTCTCGATGTCCCATTGCTTGACCAATTCCGGAATCTGTTCGGCGTTGCCGGCAACCCGGATGCCGCGAATCTCGCGGCGAAACTTGCCGGGATGGTCGTCAACGAAAATGATCGGAACGTAGCCGCTGTCGTGATTGGCTAGCAGATCGCGCGCCAGCATTTCGCCGGCCGATCCGGCGCCGACGATCAGTGCCCGCCGGCCGATGCGTTCGATGAAGGCTCGCTCCTTCCAAAACCGGTACACCAAACGCGGCACGCTGAGCAGCGAGAACAGAATAATCACGTACAGCGGCACCACCGAGCGCGGCACGCCTTGCAAACGGTTGTAAAGAAACAGGCCGCAGGCGATCCAAAACACCCCGCTCAAGACCGCCTTGCCGATTCGGATCAGGTCGGGCAGCGAAGAATAGCGCCAGACGCCCCGGTACAAGCCGAACAGCCAGAATTGCCCGACCTGGACGCCGATGACGCCGGGCAGGAACAAGAACGCCGAATACAGATATTCGTCCGGAATCGCGTGCAGATTAAAGCGCAACCAATAGGCGCCGAACCAGGCCAGCGGCACCATCGCCAGGTCGTGCAAAAAGATTGTCGTGCGCGAGCGGAACCGCCAGCTCACGGCTGAAACTCGGGTTGGCCGGCTTGATAATGCCGGGCGAGCAGGATCAGCGGCGCATAGGCCAGTACGATCGCCGCCAGTGCGAAATCGGGACGGAAAAACACCCAGAATGCAATCGGCAGCAGCCAGCCCAGGTTGATCGCCCAGCACGCCAGCAAGACTTTGGCGTGGCCGTGGCGTTTGGCGGCGTGTTGGTAGGTGTGCGAACAATGCGCCGCGTACCAGCGCTGGCCGCCGAGCGCCCGGCGCGCCAGCGTGTAGCTGGCATCAACGATGAACAGACCGTACAGAATGATGCCGCAATACAGCAGCGCCGGGGCTTCGCGCGTGGCCAGCACGATCAGCAAACCCAGTGCCAGCCCGATGAAACCGCTGCCGACGTCGCCCATGAAGATTTTCGCTTTCGGCCGGTTCCAGATCAGAAAACCGGCGCTGGCGGCGGCCAAGGCCAGCGCTGTCGCCGCCAGACCGGGTTGGATGACGTACAGCAGGCCCGCCAGCGTCGCCGACACGAACAGGGCTTCCGAGGCGGCGATGCCGTCGGTGCCGTCCATGAAATTGAACAGATTCAACGACCAAACCAAGCCCAGCACCGCCAATACATAGCCCAGGCTGCCGGCTTGCCACAACAGTCCGCCCAATAAACCGTCCAGCGGTTTCGGCATCAGCAAGGCCGGCAAACCGTTCAGCAGCCCAACGGCCGCGCCGGCCGACAGCAGATGCACGGCCAGCCTGACACGGGCGCTGACCTCGGAATGATCGTCGAGAAAGCCGATCGCGGCGACCGGCAACGCGGCGGCCAAGGCCAGCACGGCGTCGGCCGGCAAACGGCTGTCGAGGTATATCCAAACCGAGGCGGCCGCGAAACTGATGACCGTCGCCAAACCGCCGCCGCGCGGGGTCGGCGTGGTGTGGGAACTGCGTTGATTGGGGATGTCCAGCACTTGGTTGCGCAAGGCGTAATGGCGGATCAGTCCGGTCAGGCCGGCCGACAGGCAAACGACGAGGAAGAAAAGCAGCACGCGGATCAGGTCAAATAGCGAATGAGGTCGGGCAAGGCGTCCCGAAGATTGCGGGTGGCGGTAAAGCCCAGTTCCCGGCGGATTTTAGCAGACGAATACCAGGCCGAATCGGTTAATTTCCGCAAGGTGTCGCTATCCAGCGGCATGCGCCGCCCGCTCAGCCGACTCAGGCCGTCGCCGAGTAAAGCGGCGGCGCGCAGCGCTTCGAACGGCACGCTCCAACGGGCTGGCGCTTTGCCCAGCGCGGTGCGAATCCAGTCGTGGATTTGTCGGGTGGAATAGGGCGTATCGTCGGCGACGATGTAAATTTGACCGGCGGAGACCGGATGCTCGGCCGCCAGGATCGCTGCCTCGGCCAGATCGGCGACGTGCACCATCGAGCGCCGGTTGCCGGTTTCCGGCAGCGGCGGAAACCAGCCCCGGCGCATCGCGCGTACCATTTGCGGCAGGTTGCCCTTGTCGGTATTGCCGTAGACCATGCAGGGCCGGATCACGACCGGATGCGGCACGTAGCCGCCGTGCAACACCAACTGCTCGGCGGCGAATTTGGAACGGCCGTAAGGTGTGTCGGCCGGCGCCGACGCGGTTTCGTCCCACGGCGCTTGCTCGGCGTCGCCGACGGCCTTGACGCTGCTGAAGTAAACGAAGCGTTGCACGCCGGCTTGCTTGGCGGCTTCCAGTAATTTGCGGGTGCCTTCGGTATTGACCGTGAAATATTCGGCTTCGTCCTGGCGATTTTCGGCCAGCGCGTGCGCCTTGCCGGCCAGATGGAAAACGGTGTCGATACCGTCCGGCAACTCGGGCGGACGAGCGGTTTGGCTAGCCAGGTCCCAGGCGAAATCGATACCGGCGGTAGGGACCCGGCCGGCGGTTCTTGGTGCGTGGCCGCGCGCGCGCAAGGCCTCAAGCAGCGCCGAGCCGATAAAGCCGTTGGCTCCGGTGATTAAAATCGAGCGGATCGCGTTGCTCATCAATTGGATCGGGATTAATCGGGGGCGGCGCCGAGCAATTGCCGATAAACCGCGAGCGTTCGCGCCAGCACGACGGCGTCGGAGAATCCCTGCTCGACCTTGCGGCGGCCGGCCAGGCCCATGCTTTGCCGCAACTCGGGCTTGGTCAGCAGCGTTTCCAGCGCGGCGGCCAGTGCCGGCACATCCTTGACCGGCACCAAATAGCCGTTCTCGCCGTCAGTGACGATTTCGTCGCAGCCCGGTGTATCGGTCGTGACGATGGCGCGACCGCTGGCGGCCGCCTCGATCAGGCATTTGGGAATACCTTCGCCGTAAAACGACGGCAGCACGGCGATGTGCGCGTCGCGCCAGAATTGGGCGACATCGTCGACGTGGCCTATGCAGCGCACGTCGCCTTGTTGGTTCCAGGCCGTCAATTGGGCGTGGCTAATCGGCGCGAGGTTTTCTTGATCGGGGTTGCCGACCAGCAGTGCGTCGAAGTCCAGGCCTTTGCGTTTCAGTAGGCCGACGGCGGCGACATATTCGCCGATGCCCTTGTCCCACAGCAAGCGGGAAACCAGGGCCACCGTTACCCGGCCGGCCGGTTCCGGGACGGCGAGAAATTCGTCGGTATCGACGCCCGAACCCTTGATCAGGTGCAGGGCCGACTCGGGAACCCGCAACTGGTCGCGTAACAGCGCGTAATCCGCGCGGTTCTGGACGATGGTTTGACTGTTGCGGCGCCGGAACAGCAGGCTGAACAGCGGCTGGACCACTTTCCGCAGCCATTTGGCGCGCTGGTGCGACGACGAAAAAATCGTGCCTAGGCCGGCCAGCAGGTTGACGGTTTTCAGTTCTGGCATCAGCAACGAGACGATGCCGCCGTACAGCACCGGTTTCAGCGCGACTTGGTGGACCAGATCGGGTTTTTGGCGGCGATAGGCCCGCCACACTTGCACTAACGTTTTTAATTCGATCCAGGGATTGGTGCCGCCGCGATCGACCGGCAGATTGATCAGTTCGAAGCCGGCTGACCGGATCGCGTCGCCATGGCGAGTGACGCGGGTCATGACGCAGACATCGAAGCCGGCGGCTCGAGCCGCCTTGGCCAATGCCATCCGGTGCGAGCAGAAATACCAATCCTCGGTGACGAAGTAGAGCAGTTTCGGGTTTGCCATGACCGAATTATCCGCCTAGCCCGTCTGCTTTTCCAGCCAAGCCTGAAACATTAATACGTTCCACAGCGCGTATTGGCGATTTAAGCGGCCGCCGCGATGGGCGCGCCAAGCTTCGACTATCGGTTTCGGCCTGAGAAAGCCTTGTTCGAGAAGTCGGCGTTCGTCCAATAAGTCATCGGCCCAGTCGCGTAGCGGTTCGCGTAGCCATTGGTCCAACGGGATCGAGAAGCCGGTCTTCGGCCGCTCCAGCAAGGCCGGCGGCACGTGGCGGTAAAGCACTTGCTTGACCAAATGCTTGCCTTGGCCGCCGCGAATTTTCATCGTCAACGGCAAGCGCCAGGCGAATTCGACCAAGCGGTGGTCCAGAAACGGCACGCGGGTTTCCAGGCTGACATTCATCGCCGCTCGGTCCACCTTGACCAGAATATCGTCCGCCAAATAGCCGACGGTATCGGCCAGCATCATGTGTTCGACGAAATCGAAACGCGGGTCGGGCGCCGGCGGTTCCGGGTCCAGGCCGCCGACGACCAACGCGGCCGGATCCCGCCAATGCGAAATCAAATGTCGATACAGCGCGTCCGGCGAGCGGGCCTGCAGCACGCCGGCCAGTTTGTGCAGTTTGTCGCCGGGGTTGGCGTAGCGCCAGGTGTGCGGCAACAGCGGCGTCACCGCCCGGGCCAGCCGGTTCCACTGCTCGGCGCCGAGGCCGGTCAACAGCGTTGCCGCGAGGCTTCGGCCGAACGGCGGCAGCGGCGCCAGCTTGCGCCACAAACCGGCGCCGAGGAAATAGCGGTTGTAGCCGCCGAACAATTCGTCGCCGCCGTCGCCGGACAGGCTGACCGTAACCTGCTCGCGGGCCAATTGGCTGACCAGCCAGGTCGGAATTTGCGAGGCGTCGGCGAAGGGTTCGTCGTAAATCGTCGGCAGGTTTGGAATCACCGCGCGGGCCTGGGCCGCCGAGACGTAGAGTTCGGTATGTTCGCTGCCCAAATGGCGGGCAACCGCGTGGGCGTATTCGGCTTCGTTGTAGCCGGCTTCGTTGAAACCGATCGTGAAGGTTTTCACCGGCCGCGCAGATTGCGCTTGCATCAGTGCGACGATCAGCGACGAGTCGATGCCGCCCGACAAAAACGCGCCGAGCGGCACGTCGGCCAGCATCTGGCCGGCGATCGATTGGTTCAGCAAGCGCTCCAATTCGGCGGCCGCCTCGGCTTCGCCGCCCGGATAGGGATCGGCGATCCCGGCCGCCGCCGCGTTCGCCGCCGACCAATACGCGACCGGTCGCGGGGTATCGCGGCCGGCGAAACGCAGGTAACTGCCGGCCGGCAACTTGCAAATATCCCGGTAAATCGAAAGCGGCGCCGGCACGTAACTCAGGCGTAGAAACTGCGTCAGCGCGTGGCGGTCGATCTCGCCGCGAAAATCCGGATGCGCTCTGAGCGCTTTCAACTCCGAGCCGAACAGCAGGGTGCCGTTTTGCCAGCCGTAGTACAGCGGTTTTTCGCCGAGCCGGTCGCGGGCCAGCGTCAACACGCGCTCGCGTCTGTCCCACAACGCGAACGCGAACATGCCGACGCAGGCCGCCAGGGTTTGTTCCAGGCCCCAGCCGGCAATGGCCGCCAGCAAGGTTTCGGTATCGGAGTGGCCGCGCCAGACCGGCGCGTGACCCGCACTTTCCAACTGGCGGCGCAGCGGCAGGTGGTTGTAGATTTCGCCGTTGAAAACGATGACGTAGCGGTCGCAAGCCGACTGCATCGGTTGGTGGCCGGCCGGACTGAGATCTTGAATCGCCAGACGCCGATGCGCCAAGCCCAGCCCGGCTTCCGGGTCCAACCAAATGCCTTGATCGTCCGGGCCGCGATGGTTCAGCGTGGCATTCATCCGAGCGAGGCTATCGCCAAGACGCTGGGGATCGCCGCCGTTGGGCTGAAGGATGCCGGCAAAACCACACATGGTTTCAGTGCCCTAGAAGATTAGAGTTAACGGCGGTCATGCCAGCGTTTCCGGGAAAATGGCGTCAACCGCCCGCCGCCAAGTATAGCGCCGATTGTAGTCGCTCAATTCGGGTTGGGTCGGATCGGCCAGATAGGCGGCGATTTGCTCGGCCGCGGCATCCGTGGTCAGCGAGCGGGGAATTTGGCAAGCGCCGGGCGGAGCGATTTCCGGCAACGAACCGCCGTCCGACAGCACGATTTTGCGGTGGAAGCGGGCCGCCTCGACCACCGGCAGGCCGAAACCTTCGTAGGCCGATAAGAACAACAAGGCATCGGTGTGGGCATACAGCGCCAGGAGCTCGGCGTCCGAAACATTGCCCAGCACGCTAATATCGGTGCGGTCGGCAATATAGGCGTCCAGATCGAAATCGAAATTCCGCCGGGAGCCGGCCAGCGCCAGTCGGCCTTGGTAACCGTGACGGTCGCGCAGCAACTTAAACATATCGACGATGCGGCGCAGATTTTTGTGCGGACGGCGGTCGCCGACGTAAAGCAGATACGGCGGGTTCAGCGGTGGCGGTCCGATGGCGCCGCCGGCGTCGGCCAGCACCGGACCTTCGCAGGCCACTTGCACCTTGTCCGCCCAGCGCTCGCCGACCAAATCGAGAATATCCCGGCGGGTGGTGGCCGACACCGCGTAACAGGCTTGCGCCCCGGCGACGTGGTGGCGCAGCATCTGCTGGAAATACAGTTTCTTGGCGAAGCCGAGCGATTGCACATAGCCGTCCACCAACAGCGGAATCAAGTCGTGGACCACAAAGGCGGTCGGTATCTTGATCCCCAACGGCATATCGAAATGCGGATAAAAATAGCGGTCCGCGCCTTGCCGGTTGACCCAGCGCGCCACCGTAACGTGTTGACGGAACGAAATCGGCGGCGCATCGACGACCTGTATCCGGCAGGCGCCCCGTTCCAGATCAGCTTGCAAGGCCCGGTAATGCATGTTGTCGCGGTCGCAATCCCGGTCAATCAACACGTCGATTTCCTGGCCCGCGCGGCGCGGGCTGTCCAACAACGCGCGCAACAACGAGGCGGTGTAGCGGCCCAGGCCGGTGAATTCCAGGGCGATCGGGCGGGCGTCGTAGATCAGTTTCACGGCGGTTGGCTTGGGTTAATGGTGATTGACGGCCG
>NZ_JBYMAP010000165.1:0-8726 GCF_057766305.1 Methylomonas sp. BG-2
ATTGCATCGATGGCGCAGACCAGGCCGCAACCTCACTGGCGGCTGAGCACGGATGGCTTTGCCTCGGAAACGGGCGGAGCGGCGGTGCGGCAGTCGTCGATGGAGCACGTGGTCACCCGGCAGCCGCAGACCGAAACCCGCGGGGCAGCGGATGGCACCGGACTCGTCACTCGCCCGCTCGGCGAGGCGGATCTGGCGGACACTCAACCAAGTTGCCAGGCCGATTCGGACGATATTGAAAGAGCCTGGCGAAAATATTGCCGGCACCAACTGGATATGACCGACTGCGATCGCGAGATCATTCGTACCACCTCTATGCCGGAACGGCTCAAAGCGTCTTGCAACCCGAAAAGTCTAAAGAAATAAACCGTGGGTATTGGCGATGTTAGCGAAATTCATAAACAGGCTATTGGGGGGCGCCGAGCCGGAAGAAGACGTGCCGCGTTACCCGCCGTTTGCCAAAGGCCTGCCGGTGAGACAACCCCAGAAAATATTGGAGTCCCAAGCGGAGTTAATTCAAAAGATCAGACATTATTTGAGTGTAACAGACGAGGAATATCAACAGCGGGTATATCCATTGATACTCAATTACGCGCGATTTGTGCATTTGTTGCCGGCGTCCGAAAAGCATCACCATCGAGGGGCGGGCGGTTTATTCCGGCATGGACTGGAGGTGGGATACGAAGCCGTTTATCGGTCGCACGGTGTGTTATACGGCATCGACGAAACGCCGGCAAAACGCAAACAACTCACGCCCCGCTGGCGGCTGGCGATTTTCATTGCCGGCATGCTGCATGATTTGGGCAAACCGGTCACCGATATCGAAATTAAATCGGAAAACGGGCGAGATACCTGCAATATTCTGGGCGACGACATTGAGACTTGGGCAAAGAAACTAAAAATCCGCCGGTATTATCTGCATTGGCGAGCGAATCGGCATGGCGACCACGAGGTGGTCTCGGCGGCATTGATCAACAAAATCATCATCGCAAGCGTTTCAGAATATTTAAACGAATACGGCCCAACCATCTATAAAGAAATGCTGCTGACGATTGCCGGCACGTCGCATCATTCAAGGATGTTTGGGTTGGTGATGGACGCGGATTACAACAGTGTTGAAAAGGACCTCAAGGAAAACTGTATTCCCATCGACCCGTCGATTGGAGCCCCCATCGAATGGTTCATATTGGATGCCATGCGGCAACTGGTAAAAAAGGGAAAATGGGTCGACAATGTCAAAAGGGCGATCGTCTGGCGATTGAAAGAAGGCCTGTTTATCGTCTGGGACGAAGCGGCCGAGGAGATTAGTCGCCTGATCACTCAAAACAATATTCCCGGTATTCCGAAACACCCGGATACCTTAGCCGACATCCTCTTCGATCGGCAGCTGGCTGTACCGTATCGGATCGATGCGCGGGAGGTTAGACGATATTGGACGATTCAGCCGGATTGCCTGGATACGCCGCTCAGAGTGCTCAAGTTATCGGACCCTCGGCACGTGTATCCCGAAGCCGCACCCTTAATTGTCAACGGACAGGTGATCCACCTCGACGATCAAGACGGGCAGCCTGATCCGATAGCAGGGATCGACATCGTGGCCGCCACGTCAGCCCGCGCTGACGACAACGTATCCACGCCTGGGGCGCCGCATCACCCACGGTCGGCACCGGAAACAGCGCCGGGAGCGGTCGTCGAAACCGAGGCGCGGGAAGTGCTTCAAGTCGGCTCGCCAAACCCGGCGGCATCGAGTCATGCCCAACCGAGCCCACCGACGGCCATGCCGGACGCATCGGAATCGAGGGAGGCAGCAAAGCATGCCGAGATTCAAGCCGCCAGGCAATGGCTGGCGGCGAAATCCGAAGCGGGCGCCGTGCTGACGCAAAACCTGGGTCCGGCATCGGCCGACTATTTTCTGGTCCAACCCAAAGGTCTGGTGTTTGTTTTGCACCAGCTGCTCGCGGCTCGGCTGGGCCAAGCGCCCATCGAGATCGTCAGGACACTGGATGCGGCCGGCATGATCGAAGTCAATTCCCGCAAACCCATGGTCAAGGTGACCGAGATCGGCGGCGTCAAAGGCGTGTTGCTGAATAAGGCGGCCAGCCGACATCTGGCCGTGTTGCTAGAACCCGCCGAAGCCAAACCGGTATCCCAACCAGCTCGTCACGCTACCGAAGACGCCTCGGACGCCGATCACCCGCCAGCCAATTCCGGCGAGATCTCGGTGAAGAATGCCGGACACCGCGATGATACCCTTTCGATTGAGTCCCTGATTCACTTGATTAAAACCTTCGAACTGCCGATGGCTGTGAAAGAGACCGAAGATACCTTTACCGTGGATTTAGCCTTACTAAGGCAATATATCGAGGATAAAGGGCTAATAGAATATAAACAATTAATAAAGCAAGCCTTTAATCGAGCCGATATTGTTGTCGACAATATCAACAAACGCTTCATCGTCAAAAAGTCATGAAAGACGAATATGACTATCAGCTACCCTGGCGGCCCAATTACGAAGTCACCGCGATTGTGGTCTGGTTCGCCTTTGGACTGGTGGCGTATGTCATGGTGATCTTTTCCGGCCTGCCGCGCGAACCGTTCAACGGACTGATGGCGGGGTGCCTCTTGATGGCGGTCAGACGCCTGCCGGCATCGGCTAGGGTGTGGTATCGCAAGTACCGTCTGAAGTATTTCAAATTCCAACGCTTCAACGTCGCCAGTCTTGCCGGGATCGTGCGGCGCCATCCCGACCAATGGTGGCTGGGCTGGGGCTTCGAGTGGAATCAGCAGCACGCCCAATTGGCCTACGACATCCAAAAGCGCGATTTAACCGGCTTGATTCCGGTCAATCTTGATCGGATGGGGGCGACCTGGATCCACGGTCTGGGATTAAGCGAAGGCTACATCCGGCAAGCCATTGCGCATAGCGCCGGCCACACCCTGATCGTTGGCACCACCGGCGCCGGCAAGACCCGGCTGTTCGACATCCTGGTCACGCAGGCCGTACTGCGCAACGAAGCCGTGATCATCATCGACCCCAAGGGCGACAAAGATTTGAAATGGTGTGCCGAACGTGCCTGTAGGCTGTCCGGTTCGCCGCAGCGATTCGTCTACTTCCATCCGGCCTTTCCGGACCAGAGCGTGCGCATCGATCCTTTGAAGAATTTCAATCGCTCGTCCGAGCTAGCCAGCCGAATTGCCGCGGTCAGTCCCGGCGAGTCCGGCTCGGACCCCTTCAAGGCCTTCGGTCAGAAGGCGCTAGATAATATCGTGCAAGGGCTGTTTGCCGCCGAAGAACAACCGTCCTTGGTGAAACTACGCACCTATCTGGAAGGCGGCCCCGTGCCCTTGGTCATAAAAGCGCTGGCCCGTTATTTCGACAAGGTCCTCGATTTCGAATGGCGTGCCAGTGTGGGTTTGAAGAAGCAGGACTTTAGCGATAAAACCGCGCAGTTGTTGGTCAGGTTCTATCGGGAGCGCGTGCAGGCGGAACAACAGAACACCGACCTGGAAGGGCTGATTTCCATGTTCGAACACGACCGCACCCATTTCAGCAAAATGATTGCCTCGCTGTTGCCGCTGATGAATATGCTGACCTCCGGCAGCTTAGGGGCCTTATTGTCGCCGGATCAAAGCGACGCGAACGATACGCGGGCCATCACCGATGCCGCCGAAATCATTAAAGGCGCCCAAGTGGCCTATATCGGCCTGGATTCCTTGTCGGACAGCATGGTCGGTAGCGCAATCGGCTCCATCCTGCTGGCGGATCTAGCGGCCGTCGCCGGCGACCGCTACAACCACGGCATCGACAACCGGCCGGTCAATATCTTCGTCGACGAAGCGGCCGAGGTGATTAACGACCCGTGCATCCAGCTCTTGAACAAAGGCCGCGGCGCCAAATTCCGCTTGTTCATCGCCACCCAAACCTTTGCCGACTTCTCGGCCCGATTGGGTTCCGAAGCCAAGGCTCGGCAAATACTGGCGAACCTCAACAACCTGATCGCGCTTCGCGTGATGGATGCCGAGACCCAAACCTACATTACCGATAACCTACCCAAAACCCGATTGAAATACGTCATGAGAACCCAGGGCGTTTCGACCCATTCAGCAAATCCAGCGGTATTTTCCGGAAATATCGGCGAGCGGTTGATGGAGGAAGAGGGCGACTTATTCGCTCCGCAGCTATTAGGCCAATTGCCCGATCTGCACTACATCGCCAAATTGTCCGGCGGCCGCATCGTCAAGGGCCGCCTGCCGATACTCATTTCTGAATTGGATAAGGAACACACGAATGTCAAATCCCAAACGGCGTAAACCCGAAAAACCGATGGAAGTAGTCCAATTGGAACGGTGGCGCAAATCAAACCGGTCTGAGAACCAGGAATTGCAAATCCTGGAACTCGACTGGCCGGTGGCCATCGAGATCATCCAGTGCGCGATCAAAATCGTGCTCGAACACGGCCAGGATGCTGAGCAACAGGAAACCGCCATCACTGAGATGATGCTTAAAGTGCTGTCGCGGTATGCTCGAGCATCCGCGCAAGCTCATCCGGATGACGGCTTCCGGCTGCACCAGACGGTCCACGCCCTGCAAACCTGTTTGTCCGAGCGGTTAGGCACGGAGGTACCGATCGACAGCTTGGTGACCAACCCCAGAGTGCTGGCCATCCTTGAGCGTATTTCGGCGGCGGTGTCATGACCAAAAGCCTCTTTGTCACCTTCATCTTGTGGATCGCCGAAGTGTTTTTGGTGGCGGTATTGGTCTCCGATCGCTGGCTGACCGATATGCAAGACACCGAAGACCGGATGATCGTCGAATACCTCGGCGCCGATCACGATCGGCGCATCCGCGAAGAAGCCACCTCGGTATTCAATGCCTTATTGGTGCAAACCGGCATTCAACAAAACGTTTACCACTTTTTCATTCCCACGACAGCGGAGCGCGAGAAATCGGTCGGTTTTGAGCACTTTGGGCAGACCGATTATTTTCCGTTTGTCCAAAGCAAATTGGACGTGTTGTTCGGGACCTTTTACCAATCGCTACGGCGTTTGTTTTTGCTGTTGTCGTGGTGGCCATTTTTAATCGCCTCCGTTATCCCCAGTGCGGTGGACGGTTTGATACAACGCAAAATCAAGCAATCCAACTTCGATTATTCCAGTCCTCTAGCGCACCGCTATAGCTTCTACGCCGTTATCGGCATCGTGTACTTGCTGCTGCTCGGCTTGACCTTCCCATTTCCGATTCCGCCTCAAGCGATGCCGATCGCCTGTGTCGGCATTGCCTTGGCGATGAATATCTATTTCGCCCACACCCAAAAACGAATATAGCCAGGAGTGGAGCCACACAATGAATCGATACCGACAGACAGGCCGCCTGATGACCCTGTTAGGGTTATTTCTGCTCGGTACCGCTGCCCAGGCGCAGCGTCTGGCCGGTGTAGTCTTAGGCGTACACGACGGTGACACGCTCACTTTACAGACCGACGATCGGCAGACCTTAAAAGTGCGCTTGGCCAACATCGATGCGCCTGAACTCAGCCAAACTTATGGCCCGGCTGCCCGACAAGGATTAGCCAATGCCGTGTATCAGCGCCGGGTCACGGTCGACTATACCCAAACCGATCGCTATGGCCGCCTCATCGGCCATGTCGACCTGGAAGGTCAGGACGTTAACTTGGCACAAGTGGCCAAGGGCTGGGCCTGGGTGTATCGGCAATACACCAGTGATCCGGTGATTGTTCAAGCCGAGCGGGATGCTCGGAATCACCGACTCGGGTTGTGGCAAGACCAAAATCCTATGGCCCCTTGGGATTATCGACATGCCGGAGCATCAAAATGAAGATGGCGAAGGCGAACCAGGCTGATCTTGATATGGCCCTTGAACTGACGAGCGCGCTGGAAGCCATCAGCCGCCGCTACGGCGCCACCCTGCCCGAGAACATCGCCAAACCGCAGGACAATGAAGACGAAGCGGAACCCTTTTTCATTGAAGACAGCGAGCACTGCCGGCGGGTGTGTGAATACCTGATTCGCTTAAGCCGTAGCGCTTCGCTGTTCAGAGTGGTGATGGGCATGATCGTGTTGCTGGATCCGGAGAACAAGGTCGTGGACCCCACCGCCAGCACATTGGCGCATCACCCCGATACGCGAGCGGCCTTGGCTGCCGCGGCGAAGTCCGTGTCGGACAATATGGCATAACGGGCAGGCGAGGTCTTCATGCTGTTCACCGCCCCCGAATTCCTCTACCTGTTTCTGCCGGCGACCCTGGTGTGTTGGTGGTGGTTCATGTCGCGACACTACGGAAATACGGCACAGTGGTTCATCGTCGCCAGTTCGGTGTTGTTCTATGCGGCATGGAGCCGCGAGTATGCCGTGCTCTTGGTCGTCAACGCCTTGCTGAATTTCTACTGGGGCAAACGGATGGCCGTCACCCGTTCCAACGTCCTGCTCGGTGTGGGTGTTCTCTACAATCTGGGGCTGCTGGCCTATTTCAAATATGCCAATTTTCTGATCGAGATGAGTAATGCGCTGACCGGCAGCCAGTGGCCATTGCTACACGTGGTTTTGCCGCTCGGGATCTCGTTTTTCACCTTTCAGGCGATCGCCTATTTAGTCGATTGCGTCCAAGGCCGGGTCGAGGATTTCAACCTGCGCCGCTTCGCGTTTTCCATCTCGTTTTTCCCGCATCTGATTGCCGGCCCGATCCTCCATTATTCCGACATCATGCCTCAGCTCCGGCAAGGGATTCGCTTCGATCCGGAACGCATGACCCAAGGCCTATTCCTGTTCGCGGCCGGGCTGTGCAAAAAGACCGTGATCGCCGATCGCCTGGCGGCCGTGGTGGATCCCTTGTTTGGACTCAGCGACCAACTCACGCTCTGCGAAGCCTGGGTAGCGGCGGTGGGTTACGGCTTGCAAATCTACTTCGACTTCTCAGGCTACTGCGATATGGCCATCGGCATCGGCCTGATGTTCGGAATCGTACTGCCGCAAAACTTTAATTCGCCGTACCAAGCCGACACGATCGCCGACTTCTGGAAGCGCTGGCACATCACGCTCTCGCGATTTCTGCGCGACTATCTGTACATCCCGTTGGGGGGTAGCCGACAAGGCTTTTATCGTGGTTTGTGGGCGGCGATCATGACGATGCTACTGGGCGGCTTATGGCACGGTGCCGCCTGGACCTTCGTCGCCTGGGGAGCGATGCACGGCGGAATGATTGCGCTGTATCGGCTGTGGACTAAGACCGGTTATTCGATGCCGGGCTATCTGGCCAGAACCTTGACCTTACTGGGTGTGTTTTTCGCCTGGGTGCTATTTAGGGCGGCGAGCATTGACCAGGCGTTACAGATCTGGCAAGCGATGTTGGGACTCAAGGGGCTGTCGGTCCCGGTCGCATTGGCCGGCTGGTTCCGGTCCGAGACGGTTCCGATATCGGGGTTGATCAACGGCCTGGACATGCTTGCCATCGGCTTCCTACTGGCCGTTTGTCTGCGCTACCGCCATGCGCAAGCGCAACTCGACACCTTGACCCCGAATTTGAAGGCGCTCGCCGTCTTCGCTGGTTTGTTCTTCGCCGGCACCTGGTTATCCGCAGCCCATGAAAGCTTCATCTACTGGTCGTTTTAAGTTCGGCTATGGCTGGCGGTCCGCCGTGGTCTTATCCGCATTGATCGGCGGGGCGATGCCGGCGTGGAATTGGCAGGTTAATCCCTACCAAGTGTTCGACGTTGACCATGACATCTCCGAACCTTACACGTCGCCGGCGAGCAACGAACGCTACCTCAAGGTGCGGTATTTGTTGAACACGCTCTCGGCACCCGGCTCTGAACAGCCGATCGATTGCCTTCTGGTCGGCTCGTCGGTGATGGGCTTGCTCGATCCACGGCTGTTGGCGGTGTATTTTCCGGACAACCGCTGTTACAACCTGGCCTTCTTGGCGGGGCGGCCGGGCGAAATTCTTCAAACGATCAAGGCCTTGATCGGACAAGGGCTACCGCTGAAGCGCATCGTCTACGGAATGGAGCCGTTCGCCTTTTCCGACCCGGTGAACGAGGGCCCGGCCAATCGATTGCATCCGATCGTGACCGGCGAATCGCGCTGGAAATTCTATTTGGACTACCTGTTCGAACCCAGCCTCGGCGATGGGATAGGGTATCTGTTTGATGCCTACCATCACACCATCTCCGTTCGATACGACATCGACGAAACGGGCCGGTATCAATTGGTCCGGTACGAGAGGGAAATTCAGAAAAACGAAGCGGAATTCGTCAATAGACAATTCGAGCAGGGCAGGGGGCCTCAATCGGTTTCGCCTTGGATAATGACGCGATTCGACGAGTTTAAATCTCTCGTGAAGTTTCTAAATGGCCAACAGATCGAAGCCCATTACTATTTAAACCCACTGCATCCGAGTATTGCGAAAGTCTATGGCGAGTCAGGGCTACGGGATTTTAAAACCATGATTTCGAAGATAATCGGTGGCCGGAATTTCCCAGATTGCTCACATTTGCTAAGTGAAAACGCGAATATCCGATTTTACGATTTTAAGCATTTTCGGGCGACTGAATCGACGATGGTGTTGGACTGTGCGTTAAGCAATCGCTCAAAGTAAAGACGACAACAGAACGACAAGTGATCGACAGGTTGGCAAGCATGGTTTGGGCGTTAAGCAGTAGATCGACTGCAAGACGACTAGCGAATGGAAGTATATTCGAGGCCCGAGTCTA
>NZ_JBYMAP010000166.1:0-8723 GCF_057766305.1 Methylomonas sp. BG-2
GCCACGGCCAGGTATCGTCTTTGTCCGGTTCATAAACGCCAATAACATAGCGAAGCTTTAAAATATTCATACTGGCCTACGCAGTATCATTATTGAATAAGAGCCTCGATTTTAGCCAACACCTCGGCCAATACCACGCCGTCCACCGTAGACACTTTTTCGGCCTGACGCGCAGCCCAATCCAGACTGCGAATCTGATCCGCTAATACCACACCACTCACACGGCCGCCGACCGGTAACGCGACCTCGAACGGATAACCTTTAATCCGACTGGTCACAGGGCAAATCAACGCTAACCCGGCTTTGGCGTTATAAGCGCGTGGCGTAATAACCAAGCCAGGGCGACGTCCCGCTTGTTCATGCCCTGCTTGAGGATCGAACGCAATCCACACCAAATCCCCGCGCTCAGGTACATACGACACCGCCATTAATCATCAACCTCGAGGCCAACATCCGGCCCCCACTCGATGCAATCATGCCGGTTATCGGCAGTCATGCCGGCGAGTAACTCATCCAACTTAAAAACTGGCTTAGCCGTGGTCGGCACAATACGGAACCCGCTATCGTCAGCCGTCAGTTCGACCGGCGAACCGACTTCCAGCTTTAACCGTGCCAGCATGGCTGCCGGCAATCGAATCACGGCGCTATTGCCCCATTTTTTAATTTCAGTTTGCATCAGATTTACACCCTATAAACACGCTTAACGCAAATCTTTGCCGGTCGATAGAGCGCCGCCAAAATGACTAACCCAAGGCCGGCGCCAGCCATAAAGTGCCAGCAGTTTGCAACCCCAATTTCATTGTTACCTCTGAAACCATTTAAAACAGTAGCTACATTGTGGCTACATTCTTGGTGGGTTGCAACCCTGTGGCGACAATGATTGAAATTTTGACAATCAGGACGGCGTGAGCTCAGCGCTCGGGGAGTTAACTTACTTTATTACTTTCTTACTTTCTTTGTTTCTTATAATGTGTCAAACTCCCGTCATCGCCGTTGAAATAAAAATGGGAGTTGGCCATGCAAACAGAAGTTTTCGATTCCAGCTTGGGTCGCCCGGCCGATATTACCGACGAACAAATTATCGAAGCGGGCAATACGTTAACGAAGGCGAATCGTAATGTGACCGGATTTGCGTTACGCAAGCTAACCGGCGGCGGCGATCCGAAGCGGCTCCGAGAGGTTTGGGACAGGCACCATGCCACTCAAGCGGTGAGTAATGCGGAACCCGTGGTCGAGTTGCCACTGGAAGTGGCCGAAAGCTTGGCGGCGTTGACCAAGGGTTTGGTCGACAAAATTAACGTGTTGGCGCTGGAGTTAAACGACAAGGCCGTCAAAACCCAAGAGCGGCGGGTAGCGGATGTGTTGCGAGCGGCGCGCGAACAGCAAGCCCAATCAGAGCGTGAGCTGGCCGATGCCTCCCAGGCAGTCGATGAATTGGAGGCCATGCTGACGGATGAGAAGGCTAGGGTAGGGGGATTGACCAAACATCTGGCCGAGGTGCAGGCCGCTAACCAGGCTCAGGCGGTCGAACTGGCCACCCTGCGCGAACGATTGGAGGCGGCCGAGAAAAACGCGAAGGTGGCATCCGAACAACATGAGGCCGAGCAAGCCAAACTGCGGCAACAATTGACGGGTCAAAAACAAGCCGCCCAGTCGATCGCGGCCGAACGGGATCAATTGAAAACGGAATTGGTTAAAGTGCAGACCAAGGCGGATGCCGCCGAGGAGTCACGTAAGGATGAAAGGAAACGAGCGGCGGCGGAACTTCAACGCACCGCTGATAAGCTGATCAAGCTCGAAGCGGAGACGGATCACGCTAAACGGGAAGCGGGGAGTGCTCGTGAGCAGGTCGCCCAACTAACAGGCCAATTAACGGCCATGACAACACAGGTCGAACAGTTAATGAAATCCCTCAGGAATTAGTGGCCTCAAAATCGCGTTTCGATGACTTATGGTATCGTCGGCTCGAGCGGTGGTGGACTGTGATATCCTCAGCCCCCTTTTGAGAAATCCTCGGTCACTGGTAAACTCGTTGCCAATATTCGGAACTCGAGACAACTCGCATGGCTACCGTTACGTTTGACACCCATAAATTTGTTCGTAAGCTCAAGGAAGCCGGTTTTGACGAAAAACAAGCGGAAGCGGTGTCCGAAGCTTTTCGCGATGCCCAATCTGAAACGGAACCGCTCACAAAAAAAGACTTGCAAATCGAACTTGCCCCAGTTCGTTCCGACTTGCTCATTTTGAAATGGATGATGGGGTTAGTATTTGCTGCCGAAGTCATGCCGTTGCTTGCCAAGCTATTAGCTTGATCGCGTTAGGTGTATTGCTAGCTTCATGAGGTAGGCATTTTATCAGTGAGCTAACAAGTCTCGATCAGCGTTCCAAAGGAATATACGAAATATCAATCCTCCAAATTGCGCACGAAGGTATAAGCGCCTGAGCCCTGCTTCATCCGATACAGAACGGCCGGTCGGCCGCCCTCCGAGCGCTTTTCGCCGGTATCAACCAATAGTTCCGCCTGTTCGATGCGGCGGCGAAAGGACTTTTTCTGTAACGGTTTTCCTATCAAAATTTCATGAAGGTGTTGGAGTTCCGGTAACGTGAATGTTTCCGGCAATGCGTATGCCGGCACGATCGAATACAGTGCCTTTTGCCGCATGCGTTCTCGTGCCAGTCCAATGATGGTCTGGTGATCAAAGGCTAACTTCATACTGTTGACGGCATCCAAGGGAAGCCATTGCGCATCGGTCACAGTCTCGATGTGGGTTTCGCAGTCCTGATACGCCATCAATGCGGTATAGACTACCGTGACCGACCAGCCACGCTTGTCACGGTCGGCATTGCCTATGCTTTGCAACTGTTCCAGATAGGGTGGATCGATACCGGTTTTTTCCTTGAGTTTGCGCACCACTGTATCTTCCAAGATCTTGTCTCGTTCCAGGTCGACAAAACCGCCCGGCAAGCCCCATTTGCCTTGATCTGGGTGATTCGAACGTTTAACCAATAACACTTTCAGGTGTTCTTCATGATAGGTAAACAGCATCGCATCGGAGGTCAGCAGCGGGTTTTCATATTGGTGTTTTGCAAACCACTGTTTTTGATGTGCATCCTTGCACTGCGGGAACCGCGAATAAATCGGCGTTACCTTAAGAAAGCCCTGCCGATTCGGCGCTAACTTAGCTGGATGGTTTCCCGGCGGTTACCAGGTGCAAAGAGGATTTCTCGGTGTTACCGGCTTCGGTTGTTTGGGAGCCAAGGTCGCTTTGGAGCGCGCACCGCGCCCGAAAGGCGCCCGGTGGCTCTTGGAATTGCTGACGGAATTGGCGATAAAAGTAAGACAGATCGTTAAACCCGGATTGGTAGGCGATCGCCGCGATATCAAAGTGGCGGAACTTGGGGTCGGCCAGCAGCTGGCATGCCCGGGCAATTCTTAGTCGATTAAGAATCTGAGTAACACTTTCTCCGGTTTCATTCAGCAGATCGAACAAATACCTCCGGGATATTTTCAATTCGCCGGCGATTTGCGCCGTACTGAGCCCAGGCTCAATAAAGTGCTTTTCCAGATATCGAATGACGGCCGCATGCCGGGCCGCCCGCACCCCTCCGGAATGGGACTCCTTAGCCACCTCGTCGTTGCAAAGAAAAGCGATGAGATCGACAATATGATCCCCCACTAGTTTGCCTAGGGTAGGATCTTGATCGACGCCTCCCTGGTCTAGCATTAGCAGGTAATTTCTTAACAGCTCTACGCCCTCTGAGTTGCAAAGAGGGGTCATGACCAAGCGCTCGGCTTTCGGTACCCGTTTGGTCAATTCTGCTCGGGAAATGCGCAAGCTCAAGAGCTTCTGGTATCCCTCGGGCGAGTCTGGTCCAAACGCTCCATCGAGAACTTTGGTCGAATCAACTAAGCCAGCGGTGTTTCGATTTATCAACAACCGCCGCTGTCCTTGCATAACCTCCCAGATACCGGATACGCATACCGATAGGCCTAAGTAATCGTCTAATCCGTCTCCGGTAATGAGTTCACGGGTACGGCGAAAACGCACCGCAGTACTGGTATGCCCTGCCATGCTCACGTGGCCGAAGGAATGAAACCGTGTTTGGTTGAAAAAAGGCCGCGAATCGGCGTGTTCCACATCGAATCCCGCTATTTTTCTGGAAAACATCTCGCGCCAAATGTCGACGCGGTCAATATCCGAGAAATCAGTGCTGGAAAAGGTGAACGCCGCTTTAGTCATTGGCCCAAATTCGTTTAACTCTTTGATGGATGCGATTGATGACCTGAAACCAGAATAAAGGGGTCAGGGTAAAATTAAATATCATCCGACTATTTGTCCGACTCATTTTTTCGCCAACCTACTGCTATTCTCGTTATTCTTGCCGTTAACCGCCGGCAGGTCAAGCTTTCGACTTCTGCTTTAAACCGATCATTTCCAAGCGCCAGTCCTTTGCCTTATCTCTTCCAAGGCTTCGCTTCGCCATTCCGGATGAAAAATGCTTGATAATTTGCTTGGCGGTCCCTCGCCTCATTTCCTGGCGCCAAATGCAAGGTATAACAGGCTGTTGAAAATTGCCCGCATACCTTCGGTTTCGATGCTCATTTTCGAAGCTTAGGGTGCGCTGGAAGCCTGATATGGCCTCAAAAACCGATTTTAGCCGGTTATATTGCCCCCGAAGGGGATTCATTTCCGCCTTTTGGCGGATTTCAGGCGCACGGCCGCCTAGGCGGTACTGTAACGTCAGCCGAAAATCGCCGCCATTCGCGTTAGGTTATAGGCGGCAAAGGTAAAAATCGTTTGCGCGGCAACCTTCGTCAAGCCACGGACCTTGGTTTGGCGTAGCGGGCCAACGGTTTTGGCCCAGCCGAAGACTTCTTCGATCTGTTTGCGGATTTTGAGGCTCTTGCGATAACCGTCGTGTTGGGTGGTGCGGCCATCAATGGCGGAGCCTTTGTCTTCATGTGATTGCCCCAGACTACCAGGGATCTGGATACAGCGACCGTCCGGAGCCGGACCGGACGACGTACACCTTCGACCTGCTTGCAAAAGCACATGTCGAAGGCTTATTGTCCGAGCTGAAGCTCAAGCAATACGTTTTGTACATGCAAGATTTCGGTGCGCCTGTTGGATACAGAATGATGTTGAATTCGCCGGAATCGATACGGGCACTTATCGTGCAGAGCGCAAATACTTAAGCTAAAGCATGGTTTGGTGTCATTCGTACTTTAGTGATTATTTTCGACCGTTTTCTGGGGCGCGGGAGTACGCTGCTGTTTTTTGTTTTCGGAATAGGCGCGGCAACAGCTAGGATCGGCCGCCGGCTTCTCCTATTCGCCTAATAGCTATCAACGTGAAACGCGGTTGAGAGCACGGTGGAAACCGTGGGAGATTTTGCAAGCGTAATGTTGTGATGCTCTCGAATCTGCCTTGCCGACAAATGCGCCTTGTCATGCGTAGTGTGCGCATCGGCGATGAGCTGGATGCGATACCCCAACGCGGAGGCATAACGAAGCGTGGAGTCCACGCAAAATTCGGTCGAGTAGCCGCAAATAATCAGATTGTCCGCTTCCATGGACTGAAGCGTCGCTTCGAGATCGGTTTGGAGAAATGCGTTGGCCATGGTTTTGCGGATCTTGATGTCGCCGTCTCGCATCGTCAATGCGGGCTGCAATTGCCAGCGAGCGGTTGCGTATTCCAGAAAGCCGGGGTGTTCCGATTGTATAAAAATAACCGGCGCACCAGCCGCTCTGGCCTGATTCGTGACGCTATTGATGCGTTGGATCACTTCGTCGGCTTCGTACGGTCGAGGACTGTCGTCGAATAATCCGCTTTGAACATCAATGACAAGCACTGCTGATTTCATGGGCTAGGGGGTAGTAAGCGTTGGTTCAGGGCGTTATCGATTAATTCGCCGACTCAAGACGAATCTTCCGAAAATAATCGGGTAATTGCTCTTGGAGCAATTGGTCGATCTGGCCGGCCTTGGGCTGATAAATATAGGGCCGCCGCGGATAAAGCCGGTCATTCACCCACGCCGTTGACCAGTGACTGGTAGTGGCCAGGCATTGCTTGGCAAAATTCTCGAGTGCATAGCGTTGCTCCTGCTCCAGGCAGCCCGACACAAAAATATCCACATAAGATTGCACGATGGGATGCCGTTCGTTCGCGATGGCGACGGATTCCGGTTTGTTCGCGTAGATCCAGACTTGTCCTTGCGGCGTTGGCGTTCCAGGCTTCAACAGCTTATATCCGGTGGGTTCCACGGCTAGTCGGCAATAAAAAAACTCGCGTTTGTCCATGACCGGAATATCGTCGGAACTGATGTTGTAAAGCACCGCGTTAAACCGGCCATCCTGGTCCGGAACGATGCCTAAATAGGTGGTATCCAGCCCTACGCCGGGGCCTTTGGCAAGCCAGCCGCGCCGGTAGCCCTTGACCATCACCGGATAAGCTGTCTCCGCGTTCGGTACGCTACGCCGGCGCGACTCGTCTTGCATCAAGCTGCCATAGCCGATGATGTATTGAGCCTGATTCGGATCGGGCGCCAGATTGCAGCGACTCGGCAAATCCGCCGCCAGTTTTTTCAATTCCCCGTCCGCGGCGGTGTCTTCATCTAGCGTCCGCGCCGTTGGTGGTTCCGCTTGCCGAACGGCGGAGGTTGGTTCTGCACATCCCGCACAGAGGCTAAATAACACCGGCCACAGAAACACATGGAAACGTTTATTTCGCATAAATGCCTACCTTTCTGTTAATGGCATATTGGCGGTGCTTGATACTGCAGCTCCAACATCCGGAAATAATTGTCACCCAACGCAATATTGCGAAACGCGGTGTCGTCAAGATATTGGTTGATTCGGCTGGTGACATCCAACTCTTCCTGGTAGACCTCGAATTGCTTGTTTCGAGCCGCCACAAAATCGGTACCGGGTAAAATACGCTCGGAATAGTGGTTTAGAAACGCAACATACTGGTCTCGGGCTTCCGGTTTGCTGAAATAATTGTCATAGAGTACCCGCCAGGAGATATCCAACATCAAGTTCGGATATTTTTCCAAAAAGGATTGCATGATTTGAATATGTTCGGCGGCTTTCATGGTGCTTAATTCCTTTGACAAACCCATATGCGCCCAGATAATTTTATTATCCGGATAAAGTTCTAATACATAGGCCATTAAGGGCAGATATTTTTTCGGCTCGGCATCGTTACCCAAGTCGGCGTGAATATTGATGGGAACATTGCGCTCTCTAAGCAAAGCCATAAACTCGGCCCATTGCGCGATATTTTCTTGAGTTGCGGGCTGATGGTGATTTTTAAGCAAGGCCTGTTTAATCAAATTCACCTCGCCCATCCACTTAAACATCTTCGGATATTCCTTATCGTAAAAAAGAATCATCTTGGCGATGTCGCTGGGATTGGCCAAATCGGGAAAGGTCATGGATAAGGTTAGATGCACATCCTTGGGTTTAAGCTCGAGATAATTGGCGGCATTGGCAAAATCGTTCTTGATGCTGGGCAACGCCGGCGTGCCGGGACAATCCAGGTAGTAAGTACAGGAAGAATCCACCGGTAAAATCTGGCCGATGCCGTACATATTGGCAAACAAAACCCCGGTCTTATTGAAGTATTCCGTCAGCTCGGATAGTGGTATGGCCGGGCCGCCGAATGGCCTGAAATGCAGATGCGAATCCACCACGGCGGTATAGGGTTCTGCCTGACGATCATAACACTGCGTATTTCCTTGAACGAAGGAAGCCAAGTCACGGCGATGGACATTGGCACATGCAGTAACAAAAATAACGGTAGCGGCGATGGCTACATTGGCAAAAAATACTCGTTTCATGAATATTCCCTACTCAAATCCATTTCCGGCGAAATTCGATTCTACTTTGTTATATTTCATTCCTGAGTCACTTCAGAGCTACTGGAGGGAGACTTGACCTTTTATCGACGAACATGTCGATCATTGTTAACTACCGCCAATTTTCTGCCGGTGAGTTATCCTGGCATCACCAAGGCCATATGATGATGCCAGGAGTTCTAGCGGCGCATTTGATGGTCTGTCATGCCGCATTCGCTTTGACTGAGACGGCCCAGCCAAAACGCTCAAGCGAACTTACGCGCTTATCTTGCCGGCCACCGTGCGCCTGCATCCCGCTACCAAACCAAGAAGGGCTGAACCGAACAACCAAACGCCGGCCGGTAGCGGCACCGAGGAAACCGGACCGGAACCCAGCGTCGAATTGCCGGCAATCAGGTTAAAGTTCAAGCCCGCGCCATTGGTATGGCTGTGCAGATCCAGGCTGAATGTCAGCGCAAGGGTTTTATCACTGTTACTGACCCAACTGCTCCAGTCACCGAAATCCACCGTCTTGTCGTCGAAAAAGGTCACAGCGTCCGCGGCATTGGCTGCATTGAAATCGTAGCTAGCACTTGAACTGGCGACGGCACCATCAACGTCAATGGCGAAGGACAAGGTATCGTCGCCGCTCAAAGCGGCAATACCAAACTCGGGACTGAGCAAACCCAACAACAGATGTTGAGCTGGCGCATAAGACGAGGTGTCCAAACTCATCGAAAAGCTGGCGTGATAATCGTGATAACCCGCCTCCGAACTGGTATTCAACACACCCAATGTGCCTTGCAGCCAAACCTGACTGCCGCCGCCGATGTCGAAGTCATGCAACACAGTCGGATTCTTGGCCAGTAGCGCCGAAACATCGG
>NZ_JBYMAP010000167.1:0-8687 GCF_057766305.1 Methylomonas sp. BG-2
GCAATAGGATTTCGGCGCCAAAATCCTGGCCAATAATCTGCATGCCTTGACCGTGCTGGAAGCCGAGCGGACCAGCGAAATCGCCGAGAACTACAAAATCAACCGAACCTATGCGTTCGCGCACCTCAAATGCTGCTTGCCGCGCTGGTTGCTCGTCGCACTACCGACCGTTTGGAGTTATGCGCGACGTTGACCGAACTCGCTAGGAATGTCATCAAGTTTAAGCCCGGTGCTACAAAACCCAGGCCAAAGCACACCAAGCCTCATCCAAAACATACTTACAAATCTATCTATCAGGCTTAAGTTGAGAGGATTGGGCCGAATTCCGGCTGAAAATTGACCAGGGTTATTAACAGGCTATTGAAATTTGCCAGCATACCTTCGGTTTCGGCGCTAATTTTCGAAGCGCCGGGCGGTCTGTAAAGTTGGCAAACGGACAATTTACGCTGGATGAAACTCGAAATTAACGCCTTTCCATGCCCCGAGATCAATCAAGTTGGAACAACATGTCTTTCGAATCCCGAAGAAGTTGAAGCGTGGGAATACCGAGCAAACAAAACGGCTCAGTGTCAAACTGAGATATAATATGACAAAAAATGAAATAGCAAGTACTTTAAGAATTTAGTACAAATTTTAGAATTTTCAGCACATAGACTTAATGGAAGCCACGGAATACAAGCGACGACGCACTTTTGCAATCATCTCCCACCCCGACGCCGGCAAAACCACCATCACCGAAAAATTATTGTTGTTCGGCGGCGCGATCCAGTTGGCCGGCTCGGTCAAGGGTCGCAAGGCGGCGCGCCACGCCACCTCGGACTGGATGGAAATGGAGAAGGAACGGGGTATTTCGGTCACGACCTCGGTGATGCAGTTCGAGCACAACGGCGCCATCGTCAATCTGCTGGATACGCCCGGCCACGAAGACTTCTCGGAAGACACCTACCGCACGCTGACCGCGGTCGATTCGGCGCTGATGGTGATCGACGTCGCCAAGGGCGTCGAGGACAGGACCATCAAACTGATGGAGGTCTGCCGCTTGCGCGACACGCCGATTCTGACCTTCATCAACAAGCTGGACCGCGAGGGCCGCGAACCGATTGAGTTGCTGGACGAGGTTGAAAGCGTGCTGAAGATCGAGTGCGCGCCGATGACCTGGCCGATCGGCATGGGCAAACGCTTTAAAGGCGTTTACCAGTTGTACAAGGACGAGATTTTGCTGTTCAACCCGCAGCATGGCGGCAAAATTGCCGACTCAACCTTGGTCAAGGGCTTGAACAATCCGCATCTGGACGAGCTGCTCGGCCTGCAAGCCGACGAGCTGCGCGAGGAAATCGACCTGGTCAAGGGCGCCAGCCACGAGTTCGACCACGCCAAATATCTGCGCGGCGAACAGACGCCGGTGTTTTTCGGTTCGGCGATCAACAACTTCGGCATCGTCGAATTGTTGGACGCCTTCGCCGAATATGCACCGCCGCCGCGTCCGCGCCAAGCCGAGCAACGCTTGGTGGAACCGAGCGAAGACAAATTCACCGGCTTCGTTTTTAAGATTCAGGCCAACATGGACCCGGCTCACCGCGACCGCGTGGCCTTCATGCGCATCAGTTCCGGCAAATTCGACAAGGGCATGAAGATGCACCACGTCCGCATCGGCAAAAGCATCCAGGTTGCCAATGCGATCACCTTTCAGGCCGACAGCCGCAAGAACGTCGAGGAAGCCTATCCCGGCGACATTATCGGCCTGCACAACCATGGCACCATCCAGGTCGGCGACACCTTCACCCAGGGCGAGAACCTGAAATTCGGCGGCATCCCCTACTTCGCGCCGGAATTGTTCCGCCGGGTGGTATTAAAAGACCCGCTGCGCGCTAAGGCGCTGCAAAAAGGCTTGGTGCAGTTGACCGAGGAAGGCGCGACCCAGCTATTCAAACCGCTGAAAAACAACGACTTGATTTTGGGCGCGGTGGGCATTCTGCAGTTCGACGTTACCGCCCACCGTTTGAAGCACGAATACAACGTGGAATGTGTCTACGACGCCTCGCCGATCAACACCGTGCGCTGGGTCAGCTCGACCAATCCGGCCAAACTGGAAGAGTTTAAGAACAAGGCCTTCGAAAATCTCGCCGAAGACGGCGGCGGGTATTTGGTGTATCTGGCGACCAGCCGGGTCAACCTGCAACTGACCGAGGAACGCTGGCCGGACATTCATTTCAGCGCGACCAGAGAGCTTTAAGCCACGTCCAGCCGGGCGGCGGTAAACCGCGCGGCTGGACGTTTTTGTTTAATATTCGATCTTCACCGCCCCCATGAAAGTGCGCGGATTGCCGTAATAGGTCGGACCGTAGCTATAAATCGATTGGTAATAGGTTTTATCCAGTAGATTATCGACATTAAGCTGGGCGGTCAGCTTGGTTTTACCCACTTGCCAGGCCTTGCTGGTCATCAGATTCATCGTCACGTAGCCTGGTGCCTGAGCGCCCTCGTAATAACCGATTTCCCGCTGGCTGACCGCCTGCATGCCGGCACCGAATTTCAGGCCTTTCAAATCGCCTTGCTGAATCTCGTAAGTCGTCCACAAGCTGCCGTTGTGCTTGGGCGCGTTGTTCAAACGGTTGCCGACCACGGTCGGATCGGTTTCGTCCTTGATGCTTTTCGCGAACGGCATATAGGAATAGGCGCCGATCACATTCCAGCCTGGCACGATCTCACCGCTGACATCGAATTCGATGCCGCGGGTTTCCGCCTCGCCGACCGCGCGCGACAGAGCCAGTGAGGTTGCTATCGGCGCGTTGCGTTTGGTCAGATCGTAATAGGCCAAGGTCGCGGTAAAACGGCCGTCCAGTAACTCGGTCTTTGCGCCGACTTCCCATTGATCGGCGGTTTGCGCCGGTAGCGGCTTACCGTCGCGGCCCCAATAATTCGGCGCCCCGAAATTCTCGGTGTAACTGCCGTACAGCGAAAATTCCGGGATTGGTTGCCAGACCACGCCGCCGCGCGGCGATACCCGTTCCGACGCTAGTTCGGGCGATTGTCCCGAGCCAAACTCCCCGTAACTGCTGGAACTCACATTGGCATTGTCGTAGCGCAGGCCGGCCATCACGTGAAAATGGTAAGGCAGTTCGATTTGATCCTGGGCGTACAAGCCGAACCAGGGAATCGTCGAGTTCGAATAAGTCACGTCGGTCGGCAATAGCGTCGGCGGCGCGGCGCGGTGAATCGGCCGGTAGATATTGCTGGTGTCGTACAAATCGCCGTTAAACCCAAAACCGGCCATCGAAACCCGATAATCGGTGCGGTAATAGTCGCCGCCGATCAGCAGGTTGTGCTTCAAAAACGCCGTCTCGAATTTGCCGTTCAATTCCAGCGCATTGAAAAAGTTGTACTGGTAGTCCTTACCGTCGGTATTCTGACCGAAAAATGCCCGGCCAAGATCGCCGGTCGCCGGATCGGCTACCGATCCGTGAATCGCCGACATGGTCAGATTGTAATTCTTGAAATTGAAGCGGTGCCGTAAGCTCCAATGGTCGTTGAAAGCGTGCTCGGTGTGCAACGCCAGCATTACATATTCGTCCTGCTGATAATTCCAGGCATCGCCAAGATTCGTTTCGCGGGCTATCGGCGCGGGGCGATTTCCCATTCTCGGTACCGTACCGTTTCCAAATTCCTTGATATCGCTGTATTCCAGCTTGATCGTGGATACCGTTTTGTCGCTGATATTCCAGCGCAGGGTCGGCGCCACCATCAAACGTTCGTTGCCGCCGAATTCCTGAAACGTATGATTGCTTTGGTAACCCAGATTGAAACGGTAGGCCAGGGTCTTATCGGCGTTCAGCGGCCCGGTCGCATCGACGCTGGTGCGGTACATATCGAACGAACCGAATTGCTGACGCAGACTGTAATAAGGCGTATCCAAGGGTTGTTTGGTGACGAAATTGACGATGCCGCCGGGTTCGGTTCGGCCGTAGAGTATGGAGCCGGGGCCTTTCAAGACTTCCACCCGCTCGACATTTTCCAGGTCTTCGGTATGCGCGTATTCCCCCTGGCTCAACACACCGTCGCGATAGTTGATGTAGCTGCCGAAACCGCGGATGAAAAAAGTACCACTACCGCCCAAACCATTACTGACGCCGCTGACGTTGCGGAGCGCCTGGTCGATCGTGATGGCTTGCTGGTCTTTCAGTACCGCATTCGGCACGACTTTGACCGACAGCGGGGTTTGCATCAGCGGCGTGTCGGTCTTTGTCGCGGTGGTGGCGTTGCGGCGGTTATAGTCGGTGTTATAAGGATCTTCGCCCTCGAAAAACGGATTGCTGGATTGACCGACGACGTTAATCGCCGGTAGCGCAGTCGGCTCATCGCGCTGGTTGAGCGTTTGGCGCTGAATCAGCACGTTACCGTCGCCGGTCAAGCGGTAAGTCAGACCGCTACCGGACAATATCTGGGTTAATGCCGCCTCCGGCGAATACTGGCCGGATAACCCACCGCTCCGCAAGCCACTGGCAATTTCGGCATCGTAAACCAGTTGCAGCCCGCCGACTTCGGCCAGTTGATTCAACGCGCCCGCGAGCGGTCCGGCCGCGATCCGGTATTCGCGGACCGCCGACTCGGCCACCGCGCCGCCAGCAACCGCCGCGCCGGCAACCAACAGCACGCTAGCGGTTTTAAAGGTATCGTGCAATGACATCTGTTCCCTCTCCAATTGTGTTAACGGTTAGTAAGGACTATGACGCACTGGCTAACCAAAACAGGAGGTCGGGAAAAATTTTTAGCGGCGCAACAAAATCAGATAATCGCCAAAGTGGGTAGTGTGCAACTGCAGCGCGGTTTCCAGCGCGGCAATTGCGGCGAGGGGATCGTCGGTCCGAAACACGCCGTTTACCCGGCGCTGGCGAAGTTCGGCGTCCTGAATCAGCAGGAAGCCGGGGTAGTAATCAGCCAGTTCGGCGACGACTTCGTCGAGCGGACGATTCTGAAAGACCAATCGATGGCGGCGCCAAGCCGTCGCGGCACCGACGTCGGCCGCTTTTGCTTGACTCAGCCCGTGTTCCGCGTCGTACACAGCCGCCAGACCTTCCTCCAATTCGGCCGCTTGTCGGCCGTTGCCGAACTCCACCCGCACCCGGTGTTCGGTCACCGTGACTTCGGCGCCATCCTCGGCCAATTTTACGTTGAACGCGGTGCCCAATGCGGTGACGCTGCCGCCGCCCGCGTATACTCGAAACGGCCGGTTGCGGTCCGGACTGACCTCGAACGCCGCCTCGCCCCGCAGCAAGCGCAATTCGCGGCGAGTTTCGTCGATTTGAATCTCGACGGCCGATGCGCGGTTCAACTGCACGGTCGAACCGTCGCTGAGCGTGAAACTACGAATCTCGCCGCGACCGGTCTGCAAATCGGCGCTCCACAGCCGCATATAGGGACTGAGCCAGAGCGCCGCCAAACCGGCGGCCAGCGCCATTCCCAAAACCAGCGGGCCAAGGCCCCGCCTCGCCGGTTTCGACCTCGCCGCCCTGGAGATCGGCACCGTTGCCAAACCGTCCAGTTCGCCCCACAACGCTTCGAGTTCCCTGTAAGCCAAACGATGTTCCGAAGACCTGCTCAACCAGACCTGAAATTCCGCAAGCTCGTTGTCATCGACGCTTCCGCCATCCAGACGCGCCCACCAATCGGCGGCCTGTTCACGAATTGTTACGGAGTCTGGGATGGGTTCGGACATGGTAAAAAGGTTAAAACCCGTGATTCAATATGCGGCAACGCACAATATCCGGGACACTAGTCGTTATCGACTTGCTGTAGTGTCAGCAAGGCATTGCGCAGATGTTTTTCGACCATATTACGCGAAATGCCCAAACGCTCGGCGATTTCCGCCTGACTCAATTCTTCGAATTTACGCATCTCGAAGACTTTGCGACATTTCGGCGGCAAGCCTTCGACGGCGATCGCCAAACGCCCTAAACGCTGGCGGGCCGCCAACAGACGATCCGGCTGGCGCGCTTCGGTTTCCGCGACCCAATCCGGCAATTCATCGGATTTCGCCACATATCGGTCGCGTACCGCATTGCGCCGCTCGTAATCGGTGGCAAGGTTGGCCGCGATTCGGTGCATCAGCGCTCTCGGATTCTCGGCCGCGCGCCACAGATCGCCGCTCAACATGCGCTGATAGGTTTCTTGAACGATGTCGGCCGCCGTCTCCCAGCAACCGCAGCGCCGGAACGCGACACGGCGTAGTTCTTCGTCGTAGCGGGCGATCAAGTGCTGGATATCCAGGGTGTCGGTCATCAAAAACGATAGTGGAAAAGAGTTGGCTCCTTAACAACAATTTCGATGCCGTTTAATTGACAGTCCTGCGCAATCAAGGTCTTGACGCGATCACGCCGGGTACTCAGGGTATGCCCCCTCCTCGAGCTGCGCCATATCACGCACCATTGCCAAGTTATTTAACACAGTTTATTTCTGAAAACGCGTTTTCAATCCGATTTGGTCGCAGCCTCGGCCAACAGCTCGTCTAAGAAATACTGGCAGTACGACGGTAAATATAATTGTCGTAAATACGCGACCTTAGTGGTCGAGCTTGGAATCAAATCCATCAAGCTGCGGGCCACCAAATCAGCATCCTTGACCGGTTCGTAGGAGGTTCCGGCAATAATGCCTACTCCCATGCCCAAGCGCACGTAGGTCTTGATGACGTCGGAGTCGGCGGCGGCCAAATTGATGTCCAACGGCAAATGCGCGTCGGCGAAGGCTTTCTCGATCGCCGACCGTCCGGTAAAGCCCGGCGTATAGGTCAAAATCGGTTGGGCCGAGAGCCGTTGCAACGTGATTTCGCCTTCGGCCAACGGATGTCCTTTGGGCATCACCGCAACGTGGTGCCAGTGATACGCCGGCTTGACGACCAATTGGTCGTCTTCGGCCAATCTCTCGGTGCATATCGCTATATCCGCCTTGTGTTGGTGGAGTAAGTCAATCAGATTGTCCGGCGACGATTGCACCATATATATCTTAATGCCTGGGTACCGCAGGCGAAATCGCGCAATCGGCCCAGGTAGCAGATATTTAGCCTGGGTATGAGTGGTAGCGATATGCAGCGTACCGCTACTGCTATCGAGAAAATCGTCGGCAATCAATTGGATGTTTTTCTTGGCCTGATTGATCAAATCCACTTCCGCCATGACACGCTCGCCCAATGGCGTTAGGCCGATTAGCTTTTTACCCTGTCTGGCAAACAACGGCGAACCCAACTCGGCTTCGAATAATTGCAATTGCCTGCTTACGGCCGACTGCACCACGTGCATCTTTTCGGCCGCCCGGCTCAGATTGAAGCCGGTTTCATGCAGCGTGCGCAATAATTCCAGTTGGTTCAGATTCATGCAGTCAACCTTATTCTAACGTCAAGCAATTTCGGAAATTCCCACTATACTGTTTGGGCGTTCGACAGGCATCAGCCAAATTGGCGGCACATCGAAAGCTATCGCTTCATTTTAGGGGTTTCCGGCGCCAACATCGACATCTAATCCGGATTCGTCGCCTGTAAAGCGCCGGGCAATCTCCTCCTAGCGACATGGATGTTTTTGTGGCGGACCTCGGTCCGCCGTTTTTTTGCGGCCCAACCGGCTTGCATCCTCATTCCGGCCAGCGGTGATAGGAATTGTCGCATACCACAACGTTACCGACTCGCTCTAAACACAGAACGAATTCATTCGGAATTGGGTTGAAACAGTTAAAAAATCGAAATTAGTTGACAGGCGCCTAGCTTGCCCCTATAATGCGCGCTTAACTTGCCCAGCAAGTTAAGCCGAGGTGGTGAAATTGGTAGACGCGCTAGCTTCAGGTGCTAGTAGGGGTAACCCTGTGGAGGTTCAAGTCCTCTCCTCGGCACCACATTTCCTAACGAAATGTGGTGCGAAGTTTTATTCCATTCTCTTCGAAAGCTACGCTACGACTCCTGTAGCCAACATCAAAAAAACTTCCTACATGCCGGCGCAAACCGCCTGCTCTGTTATACATTCTCCTGGTCTTTCAGACTGAAAATAATGGGCACAAGCACGGAACAGGCCTCGTTGAGCTCCCCGCGCTTGGCCGGAACAAACTGCCAATTCTTGACCGCTTCCAGCGCCGCCTCGTCTAAAGTATCATGGCCGCTGCTTTGCTCAATACCAATCGTTTCCACTTTCCCGGCTTCGCTGACCAGAACTTTTAACACCACCCTGCCTTGCCAGCCACGACTTCTGGCTACCGACGGATAGTCGGGCTTGGGATTTTTATCATAGGCCGCACTCATATAAGCCTCGGTATAAGGCTGAACCTGGCTTTCTAGCATCGGTTTCTCGGGCTGATTCGGCGCCGGTGTGACGTCGTTAACTGGGTGTAGTTGTTGACTCAGTAATTGTTCAAGCTCGGAAAATTCAGCGGCCTGCGCTAGTTCTATTTTCTTTAATTTAGGCTTGGGCTGCACACGCTTGCGCGGAGGCTTAGAAGCTTGCAACGGCTTAGCAAGCGGTAGCGGTGTTGGCTTGGTAGCCGGAATAGTCATCGTGGAAACCTGGATAGTCAGCGGCTCCGGCTCCGGCGGCAGTTGTTCTGGAACAAACAAGCACTTCACACCCAGCAAATGCAGCCCGGAAACCGTGACAGCTATCGCGAACAATACGTCGCGATTTCGAGACTTTCCGCCTATCGGTTTTTTGACCCGG
>NZ_JBYMAP010000168.1:0-8653 GCF_057766305.1 Methylomonas sp. BG-2
TTGAACCGGAACCGAGTCCCCGACTTTTATTGATGCTTCTTGATTGTTCAAAACCATCAATGACGGTGAAGAAATGATGTTGATATTGTCCTTAGTTGCCTCAGCGTGCAATATTGCATTTATGTTGCTGGATTTGAATGCGTACGAAAATCCCCCTGTCGCAACGCCGGTGGCTATATTGTCGAACGTAATGCCGTCCGCGCCAACGTTACCCCCGGAAATAGCACTGTGACCCTTATTCAAATACCATTCGATGCCATATTGAAGATCGTTTTTCAGAGTCACTTCCACAATCGTCGCTTCGATTAATACTTGTAAAGGCAAAACGTCGATTTGTTTTAGTACTCGAAGAATCTTGGCATACTCTTCGGAATTCGCGACGATAATCAACGCGTTATTGCCTTCGTCGGGAATGATTTTCACGTTAGGCATATCGTTATTGTTCGAGCCCACGGTCGAAGCATTGCCGAGTACCGAACCGACGCCACTTGCCGCGCCGCCGCTACGGTTGCGGTCTTGGTTGCGGTCGCTGAGCGAGCGTTCGTTGGCATCGTTACGGCTGCTGCTGGAGTTCGAGCCGGAAATAGAACTGGAGCTGCTCGAGGAACCAGTGCCGGAGCCGGAAGACGAGCGGTTACTGGCCGACATGCTTTTCCGACCGGAAGCGATTGAGGCTTTGGAACTGCGCTGACCGCCGCCGCTACCGTAAATGCTGCTCAGGGTATCCGCCAAATCCATCGCATTGACATGCTGCGCCCGGTAGACATTCACACCGCCGGCCGCCGCCGGATTGATCCTATCCAGTCGCAAGATCCAGTTTTCGATGTCTTTCAAATAATGCGCCTGATGGGTGATGGCTAGAATCGCGTTCAAGCGTTCGATTTCGATAAAACGGAAGAAGCTGGAATCGCCGCCCTTGTCCTTCTCCTGTTTGTGGTTGAAGATTTGGTCCAACTCGTCGATGACCTTGCCGGCGCTAACGTGGGCTGGTGTGAATAGCGCGAACGAACGGCCTTTCAAAATATCGATATCGAACGTATTGACCACGTCCATGACCCGCCCCAGCTCGGCGCCGGAACCGGCCACCATCAGCAGATTGCGATTGGCATCGACATGCAACAGCGCTTTTTCCGGCAGCAAGGGTTTCAGAATTTCGCCTAGTTCGGCGGCGGCGACGTTTTTGACCGGAATGATTCGGACCTGATAACCGTTGGGCATTTTCGAACCGGACAGCGAGTTGATCGAGCTGCTGTAAATGGCTTCGTTGGACGGCTTGATCAAATAGACCCCGTCCAGCGTCGACAGCGCGGCATTATTCAGGCTCAGCAGCATTTCCAGCGTCGGAATCAATTCTTCCTTACTGAGCGGTTTCGAGGTTTGCAACGTGACTTTACCGGTCACTTGCGGACTGATCGTATAGTTGCGATTCAAGATGTCGCCGAGGATGACCTTGGCCACTTCGCCAAGATCGGCGTCGTCGAAATTCAGGCTGTATTCGCCTTTCCCGCTTGATTTTTTGGGTTCCGCCGTAGTGTTGGCCTGGGCGTTGATGACCGGTTCGCCGTTCGGAAACAATTCGACCTTGGTGACTTTGTTGTCGGCGTTCTTATCGGCTTCGTTGGACAACTCCGGTAGCGACAGTTGGTCACCTGAAGCCGGTTTGACTTCGGCCAACGGCAGTTTCTGGTGGAATTGCGGACCGATAAACTCGCAACCTGTCATCGACAGCGCTAAAGCCACGACCGGTGTGAGAGTGAATTTACTAGTTGTCATTGATGTTCTCGACATTTTCAACGGGCGGGGGTGGTTCGTTGGGTTTTGGGGCCGGTTGCATGGTGGCGGGCGGTTGCGCCGGCCTCGGCGGTACGGGGGGCCTGCCCGGCACCGGCGGTTTGATTTGCGGTCTGGGCTTGCGTAGCGCGACGGCTTTTTCCTGGCCGGCTTGGCTTAGCACGACCCGGTCGGCCAGTATCTGTTTAAGTGTCCAGCCGGAAATGCTTTGCGATTCGTTGAGCTTTTGAAATTTTTTTGCTTCGTTGCGTTTGCTGAACAGCGCGATCGGGTTCCGGTCTTTGTTGTAGATACCGATCAGGGCCCAATCGTCGATTTGGCCGAGATCCGGGCCCGCCGCCGCGTCGGCGGTCGCGGCGTCCGCGATCGGCCGGCGGCCCTCGATAAATACCGGGCGATCGACGATTTCGGCGAAACTCTCCAGCGAGCGCTGGCGTTCAGACAATTCCGGTAGTTCCTCGCTCTGAAATTCGGCGGGCGCGGGCGGCTCCAAGGCCTTTAGCAAATCGTGCCAGGCAAGATTGCCGTAAGTCCACTCGGCGGCCAACGTCAAACTTGCCAAGCCGCAGCCTAGCAATTGCAGTTTCAGCAGCTTTTGGTTCATGGGGATTTGGCTCGCATGAAACTGACCACCTGAAAACTGACGTTGAGTTGGGTGCTGGGGTCGATTTTGTTGGTGCCGCGATTGCGCGCGCCACGGACCGGGGTGATGTCCAGTTGGTCGATGACCAACAGCGGCACCGAGGATTCGATACTGTGCAACACATGGCGGAGTGCATCGATCGAAGAGACCATCCGCACCTTGACGGAGATTCGCACGAATTCGTTCTCGGCCTTGCCCGGCAAGCCCTGAGTGCTGGTGAGCTGGCCGCCGGCTTCCGTGACCGCGGTCTTGATTGCGTTTTGCAGTTCCGCCGAAGCCAAGGCCTCGGTCGTGCTGTTCGAGAAATAATCCTGTTCTTCGAATTGTTGCTGCAAGGCTTGTAAATTGTCCGCCACCCCCTGTTTGCGGGCGGCAACGGCTTGTTGGCGTTGCAGGCGGAACAACAAGTCGCTTTTTTGGTCGCGGTAATCCAACCATTGATTCAGTAACGGCAACAGAATCGCAAACAGCAAGGCCAAGACGACGCCGATCAACAGTCCCAATGCCAACCAACGTTGATAACGCGGATTATTCATTCGTCGTCCCAGTCGCGCTGTCTTCGGCCGAATCGGCATCGGCGTCGGTTTCCTCGGCGGCATCGACGGTATCGGCGGTTTCCGAGGGCGTGGCTTCCGCGACGGCGGTGACATCCATACTGATTTGAAAGCGTTCCCGGCCGGTGTTCTTGTCCTGCGTCAATGGCGATACGAAAGCCACGTTGGCGAAATAGGGCGAGGCTTCCAAGATGCCGATCAGCGCGGAAGCCGCCGGCGATTGGCCTTGGACCTGCAGGTGCTTGTCGGTGTACTGAAAGTGGGTCAGCCAGGTATCGTCTTTCAGCAGTTTGCTGAGTTCGTTGAGTACTTCGATCTGCGACGGGGTTTGAGTTTTCAGGTCGATCAGGCGCTGGGTTTTATTCCGAATGGCCTCGATTTCTTGTTGTTGGCCTTCGATCAGCCGCGTTTCCTTTTCCAAGGTTTTAATACTGGCCTTCAAACGGTCAACCGCTTCGCCTTCCCTCCAGACCGGCCAGATCGTCGCGGCCAACAACAACAGGATGAACAACGCATTCAAAAGCCAGTGCAACGATTGCGACAGGCGATTGCCGCGCGGCTGGAAACGCTCCGGCAATAGATTGTAATCCGCCGCGATGTCGTCGCCGGACGACGCTTCGGCGTAATCAACGCGGCTGGGTTGCACGCCCCAACCTTGCAGTTGTTCGAGCAGGCGATCCAGCACTGGTCGCGGCGTCAGAATCAATTGAACCTGTAGTTGGCCGGATTCGGTTTTCCCCAACGGCAAGCTGGCAAAATACACCGCGTCGGCCTTGAACGGCGTGTATCGGTCTAGTTCGAAACCGACCACTTGTGCCAGATTTTCCTGGGCGGCTAGCGGCAAATAAATGGTTTTGCTCAGTCCTTGGCCCGCCTCCAGTCTCAGTAAGGTTTCGGCTTTTTGGAGTTCCGGTTGTTGTGCCAACAACTCGCGATAAGCGTCAGGGTTGTCCGGATTCAGGGCTTTGCTGAACAGAGGGGGCTGGCCGGGGTCGCGCATAAATGTCGCGGTCAAACCGGCCGGGGTTTCGGCGAAAATCAGGTAGCCGCTACGGTCGCTTAAAAGCGCAAGCGCCGAGGCCGGTATCCAGTAGCTCAGCTCTTTGCCCCACCAACGGAAAAACCGCCGTAGGTCAAAATCGATTGTCGCTTGTAAATTCATTCTTGAACAAAAATTAGCTGGGATTCCATAGCCGGGTCGAATAACGACAACGCGTCTTGCCGAGGGTGCCAATCCAGGATTTTTATAGGCGGCTCATCCGGGTTCTGATTCTGAAACTTAATGACCGCTTCGAGTCCGGCGCCGGCGTCTTCGCCGATTCGGGTTTCCACCGTGATGGTAAAAGCCTGGTTCTCGGCGATTTCGCTGCCGTCGTCGGTCTCTTCGGTGTCGTCCTGGTCCGACGACTGCGCCGCCAAACGGTTGTCCAAGTATACATCATGAACATTGCGTTCTTTCAGTTCGGCGCCGATGATTTGCAACAGCTTCGGGTCGGCGACCTTGAAATCCACTTCGGCTTGTTCCGAATACACGGTTAGCCAAGGCCGCATGCGTTCCAGCAATTCAGCGTCGATACCGAGCACCTGTTGCAGTTCTTCGACGGACTGGAACGGCCGATTGCCGGGACGCTGGCGCAGACCGGCCTGTTGATATTCCTTGCGTTCCGCGCCGTGTTGGCGCGGCTCGTCGTCGGCATCGCGCCAATCGACGATGGCATCCACCAAGCGAGCCTGTGCCTTTTCGTCGCCGGTCGCGCCGGCGATGACCGCTTGCAGCAGTTCTTCCTTGCCGGCGTTGATGTCCACCTTGCCGGATTCGGCGAGAATCTTGATGCGAGTGGCGCCGTCCACGGTCGGCACTTGGTAAACGCTGCCATCCGACAGCCAGCGCTGATCCTTGTCGGTTTGTTGTAGCCTGAAAATAGCCAGATTGATGCCGCTTTCAGCGATCGCCATGGCTTCGGCATTCTTATGCAGCGCATAACTGACGCTGCTTTCCCGGCGCATGCTTAACGCAAAACTGCCGGCCATGATGCTGAGCAAGGTCAAAATCCAGATCACGATGAC
Organism: Methylomonas sp. BG-2; assembly: GCF_057766305.1. Lineage (NCBI taxonomy): Bacteria > Pseudomonadati > Pseudomonadota > Gammaproteobacteria > Methylococcales > Methylococcaceae > Methylomonas > Methylomonas sp. BG-2. The sequence continues at coordinate 5,056 of NZ_JBYMAP010000168.1, forward strand.
CAGCGCGAAGCCGCGCGGCCGATTAATTCGGGTCGCCATCGGTCACGCTCTCGGAGTCGGTCGGCGCCGCGGTCAGCGTCGGCCGCGCGTTGATTCTGACCGGAAAGATCATGTCCGGCCAGAAACTGTGATCCTTTAACACGATGCGGACCTTGATCAGCAGCGGCAATTGCTCGGCGTTGACCCATTGCTCGTGCCAGGCGGTTTTGTCGGTTTCCGCATTGGTACCGAAATAGGCCAGCTGGAAATCCTCGACGTTTTCCAGCAACACGGTAGTCTCGGCGGCGGCATCGGGCACTTGGCCGTAAGGCACCAGCGACACCCGGATCACCGAGGATCGATCGGGGTCGGTATCGACGGTAAATGTTTGCAAGCCCTTGCGGGCCGAGGCCGAAGGCAAGGCTGCGACGAAGCGAACGGCGTGCGAACGGCCTTCGAAGGCCAATGTCTCGGCGGTTTGACTGGCGGTGTCGGGGCTGTCGGTTCTCAGGCCGGTCGGCGACGACTCGCTGTCTTCGATCGGCGCCGGCACCGGTTTGATGCCGCTGAGATGGCGTCTGAAAAACTGGTAGACCACGGCTTTTTGGTTGACTTCGGTCAGTTTGGCTTCGCCGACGTTCCAACTTTCTGCGGCAATCCGCAAACTGGCGAACAGCAGCGCGACGATGACGCTGAGCAGCGTCATCGCGATCAACATTTCGATTAAGGTAAAACCGTTGCGTGTCGGGCGGTCCATGCCGGTTATTGAGTGGTGGTCAGTTTTAAGGTATTGAGTTCAACCGTGCGGCGCGGCTCTTCGTCGCCCCAGGCCACGGTGACGTTGACCCGCATCAGTTGCGCGGCCGGTTCCGGTTCGCCGTCGGCCAGCTTGCGCAGACTCTCGCGGACGCCGCCGTTTTGCACCGGTTGGACGCTGACCCGCCAATCGAAGCGCTCGCCTTCGTTGCCGTCCAACTCGCCGGGCTCCAGCGTGGTTTCGACGCCGGTGCGGGCCATCAGCGATTCGGCGATTTGCACCGCGATCGTGTATTCCTCGGTAATGCCCGCGTGGTTGACGCCGTTGCCGAATACCCGCAACACGATGGTCAGCGCGATCGCCATGATTGAAAAGGCGACTAAAATTTCCAGCAGCGAAAAGCCATCAAGCCGTCGCATGGCCAAGCAGATCGGGTTCGGCGGCCGAAATGGCGACTTCGCCGGTAATCCAGTTCACGTCGATCTGCTTGGACAGATTGCCCCATTCCAGCGTGATGCGGCCGCCGGTCGATGAGCCGTCGCCGAAGAAGCGGATGCTGCCTTGCTCGCCGTCGGCGAATTCTTCCTCGGCAACCACCAGCGACACGTCGATGTCCTCGGCGAATTCGTAAGTCTTGTCGCGATTATCGACCCGGTAACTGTTATCGGCCAGGCTGATCGTGACCGCGGCGGTTTTGCCGGTCAACAAGGCCTGGCCGTGGGCGTAGCGCAACGCCGAGGCGATGTCGCGCGCCACCGCCTGCAGCTTGGTGGCGTGGTTGCCGGAAGCGATATTGTTGCCGAGGACCGCGAAACCGAGCACGGCGACCAGCAACACGATCGCCATCTCGATTAAAGTGAAACCCCGCGCGGCGGCGGGGCGGGGCGGCCGGGTCATTATTCCCAGCTATTGATGTCTTGTTCCTCGCCTTCGCCGCCTTCTTTTTCGTCGGCGCCGTAGCTAAACAAATCGAACTTGCCGTGTTGGCCGGGGAAGACATAGTGGTAATCGACGTTCCAAGGGTCTTGCGGAATCTTTTCCTTGCGCAGATAGGGACCGTTCCAGCGCTTGGCGTCGGACGGCTTTTCGATCAGCGCCAGCAAGCCTTGTTGTTGGGTCGGATAGCGGCCCTCGTCCAATTTGTACATGTCCAGCGCCGCCGCCAGGTCCTCGATTTGCACCCTGGCCGCCTTGGTTTTGGAAGCGCCCATGTGTTTCATGACCTGAGGGCCGACGATGCCGGCCAGCATGGCGATAATGCCCAATACCACCAACAGTTCCAGCAGCGTAAAGCCGCGTTGGCGGCGTATCGTGTGTGTCATTGCGTGTCTCTCCTCGGATTAAAAAGCCAGATCGTTGACGCTAAGGATGGCCAGCAAAATCGAGACGATGATGCCGCCTATCATCAGGCCCAACGAGATAATCAACGCCGGCTCCAGCAAGGCCAGCATGCGTTGTATGGTTTGTTTTAATTGTTTGTCGTAAATCCCGGCCACCCGCATTAGCATTTCTTCCAGTCGGCCGGTTTCCTCGCCCATTTTAATCATTTGCACCGCGAGTTTGGGAAACAGGCTTTGTTGACTGAGTGCCTCCGATAAAGTTCGGCCCTGTTTCAATTGGGCCTCGGCATAATCCAGCGATTCGGCCAACACCGTGTTGCCGACGGTTTCGCGGACGATGACCAGCGACTTCAAAATCGACACGCCGTTGCCCAGCAAGGTGCCGAAGGTACGGCTGAAGCTGGCGACTTCCATCGTCAACACGATTTCGCCGACCAGCGGGGCTTTTAAAAACCGGCCGTCCCAGACCTTCTTGCTGGCCGGCGCGCCGAGCTGGGATTTGAAATATTGCACCGAGGCGGCGATGCCCAGCAGCAGCAACCACCAATAGCTTTGCAGGAATTCGGCCAGACCGACCACGATTTGAGTCGGTACCGGCAAGGCTTGGCCGGCGCTATCAAACATTTCCTTGAATTGCGGCACGACGAAGGTCAACATCACGAACAGCGAGGCCAGCGACATCACCAACAACACCGCCGGGTAAATCAGCGCGGTGCTGACGGTATCCTTCAGCTCCTGGGCGCGCTCCATATACTCGGCCAGCCGCTGCAGTACCCCGCCCAGGTTGCCGCCCAACTCGCCGGCGCGAATCATGTTCAGATAAAACTTGGAAAACACGCCGGTCTGGCTTTCCAACGCGTCGGCCAACGCCTTGCCGCCCTTGACCTTGTCCAGCACGTCGGCGGTCAGCTTGTTGAGCTTGGGCTTATCCTCGGTCAGTTGCAGCAAGATCGTCAGCGAGCGGTCCAGCGGCAGGCCGGATTCCAACAGCGTGGCCAATTCGGCGGTCAGCATGCCGATTTCCTTGGCGGACAGTCGCACGCCGGCGGTTTTCAGCTTGAAACCGAGAAAGGTCTTGTCCCTGGCCGCTTCGACGCGGATCGGTATCAAACCCTGGTTTTGCAGTTCCAACAACAGGGCCTGCTCGTCGGCGGCATCGCGCACGCCTTCCTCGGCGAGACCCTGATTGTTGACGGCTTTGTAGGAGAATAAAGGCATCAGTTAATTTGCATATGGCTTTTAGTTATGGCATTCATGTTTTCAATAGCGGCTTGGGCAATAATGATTTGGTCAAGCCAAACGTAAATGACTGAAGTAGATCAATTCAATTGGTGGCAATTGTATATTGTTTTCTTGTTGATTTCCGTAAATCCATTCCTCTAAAGTTTTGCTTAAATCGTTCAAATCCACGTTATTGCCAAAACTACCATCTTCCTTTAGCTATTTCAGGCGCTTTTGGTCCTTAGTCAGGAGCGGCGCTTTGCCATAAAAATGAGGCATATGTTCGCCTCGCGCCAATTCG
>NZ_JBYMAP010000169.1:0-8629 GCF_057766305.1 Methylomonas sp. BG-2
CCGCGACCGCACTTAAACCCAAACTTTTGGCGTATAAAAAAACCCGGACCGTACTTGAAAAGGTCTCGACCGGACTTCCGGCGTCTGCGGGCGTGCGCTCGGGACTGTCGGTGGCGCTTTCGAGGGGATTGGATGTCCGGTCCTGACCTTTGCCAGTGCCTTCCAGGCTGTTTTGTATCCGGTATTGAAAGTTTACTATCCGGCCGAGGCGGTTGGCGGTCCGCATTCAGGCATGTGAAGCCTGGATAAGGTCAATGGCAATGTGGTCGGGTAATTTTAAAACGCGAGTATTGCGACATTTAGTTGCATTTGTACAAGTATCGGCCTGCTCCATACTAAATTACGACATAGTTTTTCACACTAGTCATTTCCCCTGATGCCGCTCCGAGCACCGGAGGGTTTGGCGAGAAGTTGCCCGCGGGGGAGCAGCAGGGATGCCGCTCGTTTTCGGAGGGCTAGGACAGCCCTTCCGAAAACCCTCGTCAAACCCGGAGGAGCGCAGGATCAAAGCGGTATGGGGTGTCGTTTCTTTTGGATACTTTTCTTTGGACAAGCAAAGAAAAGTATCTCGGCTGTCGGTCCGAGAACCGATATTAAAATAGGCCTCGCGGTAGCGAAATAATATATGAGATTCGAATTTACATTCCTCCGATTACGCTTCGCTAATCGGAGCTACGCGGGTTTAGAGGCTTAAGCCCTTCCAGTCTGCATGTATGCGAGCAATTCTCCTAATATAATGGCATACAGAACAGCCATAACAATCTTCAGCCAGAACGAAAAGCTGCTATTTCTAATTTTGTGGAATAAGTTTTCGTGATTTATCCAACTGAGGCCGAATGCAAAAAATACAAGCGAGGCGGTAACGAATTGATCCCAAACGGCATCCCAACCAAAACCTATATGCTTTTGCTTCCAAGCGGCGGCTCCAAAAATTAGTGCTATCAAACCAATGTTTCGTAAATGATCGAATATAGCTTTAACTACAGTATCGTCTTTCGCATACTTATCAAGTAAATCAAACATGGCTCTTACTCCCATCAACCTGTAAGCCAACAAAAAAGGCCGGTTCCCCGGCCTTTTTCAATTCGAATCAGTTTATTTCAACAACCCCTGCAACAACCCATTCAACTTATGTACAAACGCCGCCGGATCATCCAACTGACCGCCTTCGCTCAAAATAGCCTGATCGAACAAAATATGGCTGATGTCGGCAAAGCGGGCATCGTCCTGCTCGTTTTTCAGGGCCTGAACGATGGCGTGGTCCGGGTTGATTTCGAAGATCGGCTTGCTGTTGCCGCCCATGCCGAACATGCCGCCGGACTGGCCGGCTTCCTTCATGATCCGCTCCATGTGCAAACTCATGTCGTAGGCACCGGTCACCAGGCAAGCCGGGGAATCGGTCAGGCGGTGGCTGATTTTGACTTCGCTGACTTTGTCGTCCAATACTTCCTGGATTTGCTTGACGACCGTTTCGAAATCCTTGCTGACTTCTTCCTGGTGTTTTTTCTCTTCTTCGCTGTCGAACTTGTCCAGGTCCAGTTCGCCTTTCGCAATGGATTGCATGTGCTTGCCGTCGAATTCGGTCAGGCTGGACACCAGCCATTCGTCGATGCGGTCGGTCAATAGCAAGACTTCGATGCCTTTCTTGCGGAATACTTCCAGATGCGGGCTGCTTTTGGCGGCGGCGAAGCTGTCGGCGGTGATGTAATAGATTTTTTCCTGGCCTTCCTTCATCCGGCTAACGTAATCGGCCAGCGAGACGTTTTGGGCTTTGTCGTTGGTGTGGGTGGACGAGAAACGCAGCAGGCCGGCGACGCGGTCCTTGTTTTTGTGGTCTTCGATCGGGCCTTCCTTGATGACGTTGCCGAACATGTCCCAAAATTTTTGATATTTTTCGGCGTCGTTTTCGGCCAGGTCTTCCAATAAGCCCAACACTTTCTTGACCGCGCCGGATTTGATCGCGCTGATTTGCTTGCTTTGTTGCAGGATTTCCCGCGATACGTTCAGCGGCAGGCTGTCGGCGTCGATCACGCCGCGCACGAAGCGCAAATAGCGTGGCATCAGTTGTTCCGGATCGTCGGTGATGAAGACTTTCTTGATGTACAGTTTGACGCCGTGTTTGGCGTCGCGGTCCCACAAGTCGAACGGCGCGCGGCCGGGCACGAACAACAGCAGGCTGTATTCGTTGGTGCCCTCGACCTTGCTGTGGACGTGAACCAGCGGGTCCTGGAAGTCGTGGGCGACGTGTTTGTAAAATTCGTTGTACTGTTCTTCGGTGATGTCGTCCTTGGATTTGGTCCACAGCGCGGAGGCGCTGTTGACGGTGTCGTCCTCGACCCGGGCCGGCGCGGTTTCGTTGCCGTCATCGTCTTTCTCGGCCGGGACTGCCTTGCTCATGATGATGGGCAGGTTGATGTGGTCCGAGTATTTTTTGATGATGGAGCGCAGCTTCCATTCGCTGAGGAATTCGTCTTCGCCGTCTTTCAGGTGCAGCACGATTTCGGTGCCGCGCGCGGCTTTTTCGACCGAGGCGATGGTGTATTCGCCCAGGCCGTCGGATTCCCAGCGCACGCCTTGGTCGTGCGGCGCGCCGGCCTTGCGGGTGGTCAGCGTGACTTTGTCGGCGACGATGAACGAGGAGTAAAAACCGACGCCGAATTGGCCGATCAGTTCGCTGTCCTTGGCTTGGTCGCCGGTCAGTTTTTCGAAGAAGGCCTTGGTGCCGGATTTGGCGATGGTGCCGATGTGGTCCTGGACTTCCTCGCGGGTCATGCCGATGCCGTTATCGGTAACGGTGATGGTCTTGGCTGTTTCGTCGAAATCGACGCGGATTTTCAATTCGGCGTCGCCTTCGTACAGGCCGTCGTTGCCCAGCGCCTCGAAGCGCAGTTTGTCGGCGGCGTCGGAGCCGTTGGAGATCAGTTCTCGTAAAAAGATTTCCTTGTTGCTGTACAAGGAGTGAATCATCAAATGCAACAGGTGCTTGACTTCGGTTTGGAAACCCAGGGTTTGTTTATTGGCTTCAACAGTGCTCATGTCTATACTCAATCAGGTTGTGAAACGGACTGGGGCGACTTGGGGATGCCGACGAATTTTTTCAAGACCCTAACGATAAAGTTTGACGGAGCGTGCGATTGGACCGTTTGTTGATGTTTAACCGGCAATGAAATTTAGTTTATTAGGTAAGGCGACCTTGCTCGTCGAAGACAATCCCGTGATGCGCAAGGCGATCAGGGATATGTTGTACGCGTTGGATGCCGATCAGGTTTGTGAAGCCGACAGCGGTCAGGCGGCTATTGTCGCGATGAGTAAAACCCGCTTCGATATTGTGTTGTGCGATTACAACCTGGGTCCGGGCAAAAACGGTCAGCAAGTGCTGGAAGAAGCCCGTTTCCGTTGCTTGATCGATTATCGCTGCGTGTTCGTGATGATTAGCGCGGAACAATCCACCGCCGCGGTGTTGGGTGCGATGGAAGGCAAGCCGGACGAGTATCTGACCAAGCCGTTCAACGCCCAGCAATTGATCAGCCGATTGAGCCGCAATTTTGCTCGCAAGGATTATCTGGCGCCGGTGGAACGCGCCATCGACAAGGGCAATCTGCCGCTGGCGATACAACAATGCGATCGCTTGCTGGCCGAAAACGACAAGAAGATGCATCTGAATTTGCTGAAATTGCGCGCCGAGCTGGCGATATCCGCCGGCGATTTCGACAAAGCCAGGGAGATATACCAGGAAGTACTGCATCAGCGCGAGCTGTCCTGGGCCAGGATGGGTTTGGGCGTCATCGATTTTCAGAGCAACAATATCGAACAGGCGATCGCCGGATTTCGGAGTCTGATGGCGGACAATCCGATGCTGATGGAGTGTTACGACTGGTTGGGCAAGGCTTACGAGGCGCTGGACCAATACGGCGATGTCGAGAACGTGATGCATCAAGCGTTGGAGTTGTCGCCACAATCGATATTGCGGCAGAAAAAGTTGGCCGAAACCGCCGACAAGAACGGCAATCTCGAAACCGCCGAAAAGGCCTACAAAAACGTCGTCAAATTGGGTAAGCATTCGGTGCATCGTTCCAGCGCCGATTATGCCGGGTTGGCAAGACTGTACGCGCGCAGCAATGCCGGCACCCAGGCTTTGCAAGTCCTGGACGAAATGCGCCGGGAGTACGCGAATCAGCCGGAGGCCGATTTGCGGGCCAGCGCGCTGGAAATCGAGGTGTACAAGGCGCTGGGTAACGAGGACGAGGCGGAAAAAGCCCTGCAACGCACGGTCAAGCTGGCGGGCCTGCTCGGCAACAAGGCGCCCAGGGAGCTACAGCTAGAAGTGGTGAAAGCCTGTTTCCAGAACGACCAGCACGGCAAGGCCGAGGAGATTTTGTACGATCTGATCAAATACCACATCGACGACGACGCCTTTCTGAACGCCGTCCGCAAGATGCAGAGCGACATCGGTCTGCACAATCATTCGGAAATCCTGATCCAAAAAACCAAGCAGGCCTTGATCGCCGCCAATAACCGCGGCGTGGCCCTGTATAAGCAGGGCAAGTTCAAGGAGGCCTTGGACTTGTTCGAGCAGGCCATCGTCAACCTACCGGATAATAAAACCATCATCCTGAATATGCTGAAAATCATGATCCACGATCTGAAAGCCAACGATTTCGACGAGGAGAAAAATCGCCGGACCAAGGCTTTGTTCAAGAAAGCCAAACAGGTCGGCGTGGACCCGCATAAGTTGGGCATTTTGCAGATCGAGTACGCCAAGTTGCTGCACGCCCACTCGGAACGGATCTGAGCGATGGCGGCGCGGGTGGATCGGGCCGGCGTGTTTCCGGCGGTGTTGGCGTCCACCGTCCATGACATCAAGAACTCGCTGGGAATTCTGTTGGAACTCACTCGACAATTGGCCTTGAAAGTCCAGGACCGGGCGGAGGATATCAGCCAATTGGAGTTTGAGGCGACCCGAATCAATCACGGCCTGATGCAATTACTGGTGCTGTACAAGATCGATGCCGATAAATTTTGCCTGATGATCGATGCCTATCCGGTCATCGACATTCTGAACGAGGCCAGGGACCAACAAAGCCGCTTATCGCGCTTGAATCAGATTGAGGTGGTCATTGAATGTCCGGACGACTTGCTGTGTTTTTGCGACTATCCGCAGGTGACCAATGCGTTGGCGACGATTTTGAACAACGCGTTGCGGTACACAAGGGCGAAGGTGCTGGTCAGCGCCGTTGAGCAGGGCGGCTATTTACGGTTGGCGATCGAGGACGACGGCGAGGGTTATCCGCCCGAGATACTCGACGCCGATTTGAGCGGCAGCGTCGATTTGGACTGGATTAGCGGCAATACCGGTCTGGGTTTGTTTTTTGTGTCGGTGATTGCCGGTTTGCATAAAAACGGCGATCAGTGCGGTTATGTTAGCGTCGACAATCAGAGCCGGCTGGGCGGGGCGCGATTTTGTTTGTTTTTGCCTTGAAAGCTGAAGCGCTGGACAAGCCACGGTAAACCTACGATAGAATGCAGTTAACCCTATATTTGAATCGGCCTGACAACTGGCGGAAAGCAACTCATGACACTATTAGTGACCGGCGGCGCCGGATTTATCGGTAGCAATTTCGTTTTGGATTGGTTGGCGCAACACGACGAAGCAGTCGTGAATCTGGATAAGCTGACCTATGCGGGCAACCTGGAAAATCTGGCGACACTCCAACGCGACAGCCGGCATGTGTTCGTCCGGGGCGACATCGGCGATTACGATTTGGTGCTGGATTTGTTGAAGCAGCACCAAATTCGGGCCGTGGTGAATTTCGCCGCCGAATCGCACGTGGACCGCTCCATTCACGGCCCGGAAGATTTTATCCAAACCAACGTGCTGGGCAGTTTTCGGCTGCTGGAAGCGATCAGGGCATACTGGGGCGGTTTGGACGAGGCCGGCAAACGCGATTTTCGCTTGCTGCACGTGTCCACCGACGAAGTCTACGGCTCGCTGGAAAAAACCGATCCGCCGTTCGCGGAGACCAACCAGTACCAACCCAACAGTCCGTATTCGGCCAGCAAGGCCGCCAGCGACCACTTGGTGCGCGCCTATCACCACACCTACGGCTTGCCGGTATTGACCACCAACTGTTCCAACAATTACGGCCCCTACCATTTTCCGGAAAAGCTGATCCCGCTGTGCATCCAGAATGCGTTGGCCGGCAAGCCGCTGCCGATTTACGGTGACGGTCAGCAAATCCGCGATTGGCTGTACGTCAAGGATCATTGCAGCGCGATTCGCCGGGTGCTGGAAGCCGGTACGGTTGGCGAGGTCTATAACGTCGGCGGTTGGAACGAAAAGGCCAATCTCGACGTGGTCAACGTGCTGTGCGCGATACTCGACGAACTGCAAGCGCGCGCCGACGGTAAATCCTACGCCGAGCAAATTACCTACGTTACCGACCGTCCCGGTCACGACCGCCGCTACGCGATCGACGCCAGCAAGCTGGAACGCGAGTTGGGCTGGAAACCGGCCGAATCCTTCGAAACCGGTATCCGCAAGACGGTCGAGTGGTATCTGGCGCACCAGGGGTGGGTGCAAAACGTGATGTCCGGCGAATATCAATCCTGGCTGGATAAAAACTACGCAGCCCGCCAGGCGCAATAGCATGAAGATTCTGCTGTTCGGCAAAAACGGCCAAGTCGGCTGGGAACTGCAACGCTGCCTGGCGCCGCTCGGCGAGTTGGTGGCGCTGGACAGACATTGCGCCGATTTGGCCGATACTGCGGGGATTGCCGACACGATCGGCCGGCTGGTGCCGGACGTCATCGTCAATGCCGCCGCTTACACCGCCGTTGACAAGGCCGAAACCGAAGTCGACATGGCGCAATCGATTAACGCCGCGGCGGTCCAAGTCATTGCCGAACAGGCGCGCTTGTGCGGTGCCTGGCTGGTGCATTACTCGACCGATTACGTGTTTGACGGCAGCGGCGACCGGCCCTGGCAAGAGGACGATGCGGTCCATCCGCTCAGCGTTTACGGCCGAACCAAACTGGCCGGCGAACAGGCGATTCAAGCGTCCGGCGCCAAACATCTGATTTTTCGGACCAGTTGGGTATATGCCGCGCGCGGTAATAATTTTGCGAAAACCATGTTGCGTTTGGCGCGGGAACGCGAACAATTGACTGTGATCGCCGATCAGATTGGCGCGCCGACCGGCGCGGAATTGATCGCCGATGTGACCGCCCACGCCCTCAGAGCCACGGCCTGCCAACCCGACGTTTCCGGCGTCTATCATTTGGCCAGCGCCGGCGCCACCAGTTGGCACGAATACGCTCAATTCGTGTTCGGCGTTGCCCGCCAACGCGGCGAAATCCTGAAAGTAGCCGAATCCGCCGTCAAGGCGATCGCGACCAGCGAATATCCGACCGCGGCCCAACGTCCGCTCAACTCGCGTTTGAATACCCAAAAACTGCAAACCACCTTCAATCTCCGGCTGCCCGACTGGCAAAGCGGCGTGGAGCGGATGTTGGCGGAAATTTTAGGAAACTGATCATGGCAAATCGCAAAGGTATCATTCTCGCTGGCGGCTCCGGCACCCGGCTGTATCCGGTTACCAAGGCTGTCTCCAAACAATTGTTGCCGATCTACGATAAGCCGATGATCTACTACCCGCTCAGCACGTTGATGCTGGCGGGCATCCGAGATATTCTGGTGATTTCCACGCCGCAAGACACGCCGCTGTTTCGACAGCTGCTCAGCGATGGCAGCGATTGGGGTATCAATCTGCAGTACGCGGTGCAGCCCAGCCCGGACGGACTGGCACAAGCCTTCATCATCGGTCGCGACTTTATCGGTAGCAGTCCCAGCGCCCTGGTGTTGGGCGATAATATTTTTTACGGCCACGATTTGCATGTCCAGCTACAGGGAGCTGCAACCCAAGCAAATGGGGCCACGGTCTTTGCTTACCACGTTAACGATCCGGAGCGCTACGGCGTCGTCGCCTTTGACGCCGCCGGCAAAGCCACTTCGTTGGAAGAAAAACCGGCCAAGCCGCAAAGCAATTATGCCGTCACGGGTTTGTATTTCTATGACAATCGGGTGGTGGATATCGCCGCCGAATTAAAGCCGTCGCCGCGCGGCGAGTTGGAAATCACCGACGTTAACAAAATTTATTTGGCCGAGCAGCAGCTGAGTGTCGAAATCATGGGAAGGGGTTACGCTTGGCTGGATACCGGTACCCATGCCAGCTTGATTGAAGCCAGCAATTTCATCGAGACTATCGAAACCCGCCAAGGCCTGAAGATATCCTGCCCCGAGGAAATCGCGTGGCGTAGCGGCTGGATAGGCGACGAGCGGCTTGTGGTGTTGGCAAAACCGCTAGCTAAAAACGGCTATGGGCAATACCTGCTCGGGCTCATCGATAAGCAGGTGTTCTGAGAAGTCGAGCGGATATTTGGACACTAATCGTCAAGTAGGAAAAGTACTTGTGCCGATGAGCAAACCAAATGGCCTTTTGTAGCGAATATGACTCGAGAAGAATTAACGCAACATTCGGTAATTGCTATCAAAGCCTTGTTAGGTAAATATTTGCCATCCGGCACGGCGGTTTATTTATTCGGTTCGCGCGCTCGCGGCACCGCCGCTTGG
>NZ_JBYMAP010000170.1:0-8621 GCF_057766305.1 Methylomonas sp. BG-2
GCTAAGCGGTCGCTGACTAACAGGCGTCGGCCAGTTCCGGTAGTCGCCGGCGCAAGCTCAAATAAACCGCCAAATAGCTTAACCAGCTCAACACCGCGAACAGCGAGCACACCTCAAAAACCGCCGCGTAATCGGCGCCGCCGGCCAGCAGCGATGCCGCTAAATTGGGCCCGCAAATTTGCCCCAGGCCTTGCGCGGCGGGAATCAATGACGAGAAACGGCCGGAGTGGTCGGCATTGGCGATGAAGGCCATTTGATAGACATCGATGAATATCCACAGCCAATTAAACGTCAACATCGAGACCGAGACGCTCGCGGTATTCATGCCCAAGCCAAGCAAGCCGACCGCTATTGCCATCAACAACAACGCAGCCAGTAGCGGTCGGGCCAAACCAAAGCGGTTGCTGATCCGGGTGGCCAGCAAGCAGCCCAGAATCCCGGCCAGCGAGCCCCACACCAACAAGCGGTTGATCCAATCCGGGGCGACGCCGGCCGAGCGGGCCGCCAATTCGATATAGGTCCAGTAGCCGCCGATGTTGGTGTAGGTCAGCAAGATCGCCAGCAGGCAAGCCCAGACCAGATAGGCCGGCACCCGGCGATGCTCGACATGGCGGCCGCTACCGTTCTCGACATCGATAACCACGTCCAACTGGCGGGACGGCGCATGGCGGGGCAGCCATTTCAACCCAGCCAGACCGAGGGCGTAGGCCGCGATGAAGCCGGCGTAAATGCCGTTCATCGACAATTGCGGCAGCATCTGCAATTCCAGCGCCTGGGAAAACGCGAACGCGAACAGCATTCGGTTATAGGCCTGGGCCGGTCGCGAAGTGGCGCCCAGATTGGCGACCGCCACCGAGGTATACAAGCCGCTGCCCAAGCCGGCCAACAGCCGCAGCATCAACGTGCTGGGGTAGTCTTGATAGCGCAGGCACAAGGCGTTGGCGACGATTACCGTCAGCGCGCCGAGCAGAACCAATATTCGGCGGTTGCCGCCGGCTATCGACAGCGAACCCAGCGCCGCGCCGGCCGCCAGGCCGCCCAAGTCCGCACTGGACAAGCGGCCGATCTGTTCCTCGGAAAAGCCCAGCAAGGCCACCCGCGCGGAACTGATCGCGGGTAAGGCCACCAGCACGCCGTAGCCGACCAGCGTCATATACAGCGAAACGGCGACCGCGCGCCAGTCGTCGAAAGGCGTGCGGGCGTGGTGCAGCGTAGCGGTCATCGGGTTTGTAGGCAATGGAAACAAAGCCGCGATTTTACAAGCATCCAGCGGAATATCGCGCTAGCGGTGTTAAACGCAAACGCCGGCTAGGGTACGCGGGTGTGGCGGCGCGCCCGGCATTTTTGCCGCCAGCGGATGAAACCGCTGACGTAGAGTATCGCCGGCACCGGGCCGCAGGCCATCACCAACAGTTGTCCGGGCAAGCCCAAGGCTTGGCCGCTGTGCAGGCCGAATTGCCAGGCGTGAAAGCGGTCGCCGGCGCTCAGGTTGGCCGGATCTCGGCGGTGCAGCAAGGCGCCGGAATATTGATCGATCGTCAGACTGTGGCCGGCCAAGGTCGGCGTCAGCTCGTCGCCGCCGAAGAAATCGACAACGTAAACGCCGTCCGTCGTGGTCGGCAATGCCAGCGTGGCCGGTTTGCCGCTGGGGAAATGGCGCCGCGCCGCCGCGACGGCGGCATCCACGGACAGCGCGGGGCCGACGCCGGGCGTGGAGCGTAAGTCGTCCGGCGCGGCGGTCAGCGGCGAAAAGTATTCGACGATGGCTCGGCTTGGCGCCGGAAAATTCATGTAGACGCCGGTAAACAGTAACGCAAGCAACACCACAAACCCGTAGCTACCGGCCAGTTTATGCAGATCGAACACCCGCCGCTGGCGGCTGGCGCCGGTCTTGGCCGTCAGTGCCGCGCGCCATTTGCCGGGATTCGGCCACCACAACACTAGGCCGCTCAGGATCGAAATCAATCCGATCAAGCCGATGCCGCCGACCAGGGTTTGGCCGGTTTCGCCCAGCCAGAACGAGTCGTGAAAGCGGTAAATCACGGTCATGAGCGGTCCGTGCCAACTGCAACAGGCGGCGAAGTCGCCCCACAAGCGCTGGCCGACCACGGCGGCAGTGTAGGGATCGACGAAAATTTCGTAGCTGTCGGGCGATGCTGGCGATTGGTAACTAAAGCGGAAGGCTTGATCGGCGCGCTCCGGAAACGTCAGCCAGTCCAGCGGCGCGGTATCGGCCGGTACATAGGCCCGCGCCGCCGCGACGATCTCGGCCAACGGCCGCGCCACCGCGCCGGGCGGAACCGCTACCCGCGTCAGCTCCCGATTCAGCCAGGCATCCAGCGGCCAGCCGAACACGATCAGGCTGCCGCTGAGGCCGATCAGCGCCAGCGGCAGGCCCAGCGCCAATCCCAGGTAGCGATGCAGCATCAACCAGAGGCCGCGCAGGCGCCGGCGGTTCATGTCAGTACTCGATGCGCAGCGAGCCCATCAAGGTGCGCGGCATGCCGTAGTGGATGACCTGGCCGCCGTTGCTGCCGGAGTAATAGGTCTTGTCCAGCAGGTTGTCCACGTTCAGCTGCAGGCTGGCCCGGCTGCCGCCGATTTTGAGTTTATAGCCGGCCATCAGGTTGAAGGTGGCGTAGCCGGGCAGGGTGTAGCTATTGTCGAAGTCGCCCTTGCGGTTGCCGATCGCGGTTGCGCCGCCGCCCAGCGTCAGGCCGTTCAGCTCGCCGGACTGGAACTCGTAGGTGGTCCACAGGCTGCCGTTGTGGCGGGCCACGTTGGGATTGCGCTTGCCGGTTTTGCCGAGCGTCACGTTGCCGTTGCCGTCGTCGGCGTAATCCTTGGTGACTTCGACGAAGGGGGTGTAGGCATAGGCGCCGATGATTTGCCAGCCGGGCAGAATCTTGCCGGCCAAGTCCACTTCCAGGCCGCGACTTTCCACTTCGCCGATGGCCACCGAGCGATTGGTGTTCAACGGATCGACGGTCGGCATGTTTTGCTTGGTCAAGTCGAAATAGGCCAGCGTGCCGGTGAAGCGTTCGTCCCATAGTTCGGTTTTGACGCCGACTTCCCACTGCTGCGCGGTTTGCGGCCGAAGCGGTTTGTTGTCGCTATCGAAGGCGTTGGTCGCGCCGAAGTTTTCGGTGTAGCTGCCGTACACCGACAATTGCGGAATCGGCCGCCACAGCAGACCGCCGCGCGGGCTGACCCGGTCGTCGACATAGCTGCTGAACGGCGCGAAATTGTCGGTGGTGGTGGCGTTGTCGTAACGCAAGCCGCCCAAGGCGTGCAGGTTGAAAGGCAGTTTGACCTGGTCCTGCAAATAGACGCCGTACCACTCGGTCAGGCTGCCGTATTGCCCGGCATCACCGTCGGCCAGCGACGGTCGGCTCGCCAAATGGCTGGGCTGGTAGACGTTGATCGGCAAGTCGCCTACATAATCCGCGTAGTTGGCCACTTCGTCCTGCTGGTAATAATCGCCGCCGAGTAACAGCGTATGCTTGGCACCCCAGGTGTCGAACTTGCCGGTCAGATCGACGTTGGTGAAATAGGTGTTCATCGTGTCGGTTTGCTGACCGTAATAGCGGCTGTCCACGCCGTCGCCGATCCAGCCGTTGCGGCCCAGGTAGACCTCGTCCTCGGTGACCAGTTGCGTATTGAAGCGCTGCTTGATATTCCAATCGTCGTTGAAGTCGTGCGACCAATTCAGCCCCACCAAAATCTGTTCGTTATTGCGCTTGGCCCAGGCTTCGCCGAGATTGCGTTCGCGCGGCAGCAGGATCGGCTTGCCGTTCAGCGGTGGAATGCCGATGTCCACCGGCGAGCGGATGTTGGCATATTCCAGCTCCAGGCCGACGCGGGTGCGCGGGCTGATCTCCCAGAGCAGCACCGGCGCGACGAAGATGTTCTCGTTCCGGTTGAATTCCTTGAATGAGTGGGCGTCCTCGTAGGACAAATTCACCCGGTAGCGCAGCGATTTGTCGGCCGTCAGCGGGCCGGTGGCGTCGAGCGCGGTGCGGTAAAAATCATAGGAACCGAATTGCTGTTGTAGCGAATAATAGGGATCGGCCAGCGGTTGCTTGGTGACGACATTGATCACACCGCCGGGATCGGCGCGGCCGTACAAAATCGAACCGGGGCCTTTCAGTACTTCCACTCGCTCCACGTTGGCCATTTCCCGTGGCGAAAACAAACCCATCCGCAAGCCGTCGCGGTAGGTGTAATAGCTTTGAAAGCCGCGCAAGTTAAAGCTTTCCACCGTTAGGTTGCCGGCCGGCTCGCGAGTTACGCCGCTAACGTTTTGCAGCACCCGTTCCAGACGCACGCCTTGCTGATCCTCGATGACTTGTTGCGGAATCACCTTGACCGAATACGGGGTTTCGATCAGCGCGGTATCGGTTTTGGTGGCGGTCGCGGCGGTGGGGCGGGTGTAATCCGGATTGTACGGGTCGGTGCTGTCGTAGACGGCCTGGGCGGTGACGGTCACCGCGCCCAAAGTTGAAACGCCGTCTTTACCTGCTGGTTTTAACGTGACGGTGCCGTCGGCGCCGATGCTAAAGCTCAAGCCGCTACCGGCCAACAACCGGCGGACCGCTTCCGCCACGGTGTACTCGCCTTGTAGCGCCGGACTGGTCTTGCCGGCGGCCGATTGCTCGGCATACAACATCGCCGCGCCGGATTGCGCCGCCAACTGTTGCAGCGCCGAGGCCAGGCTTTGCGCCGGTATGTTGAAACGATGGGTGCCTTCCTCGGCGTATGCCTGGGCGCAAACCAGCGCAATGCCGGCCGCCAGGCGTTTAATCGTCGGTGTCATGGTCCTGTTCTCCATTTTTGGGGTTGTACAGGCATAGACGCAGCGGATTTAAAATCCCGCCAACGGAGACGATTGGTTTTTCGTCGAACTAACGGTCATGAAGACTTGGCGATCATCTGGGCAAATGAAATGCGTCGCTCCCACCATGACTTTCAGAGTAACGCTCATTAAAAGGTTTTCGCCCCGGAGAATGAAACCCATGGGCGTAGGAGCGGCTTTAGCCGCGATTGACGGCGCGCCGACACCGGTGCGTCCGTATTATTTTGCCAATGACTTTCAGAGTAATTCAAAAGGCTTGCACAATCGCCCCAGGCCGCTTCGCAACGCCGCGTGATCAGGCCTCTCATCCGGCCTTCCAGCCGATCCGCGAACGCCGAAACTCGAAGTGGCCCGCATCTTGAATACTTTTTATGTCAAGTCGCGCTAAGATGGCCGGCTTGCTCTGCCCGTGTCCGCGGTCCGGCTGCTGCCGTCGCGTCGTTGCCCCGCCCGAACCGGGGAGGGCTGGCGGCGGCGAGCCCGCGCGGATTGTCTGGAATCCGACAAAGTCGAATGCAGTTGAAGATTAACTAAACGAGGAGATGAAACCGTGCCTGGATTATTAGCCCATGTCGATCCGGATGGCTTGTTGGAATATTCGGTGGTGTATACCGACCGAGCGACCAACCACATGTCGGCGGTGTTTCAGGAAACCCTGCGCGACATCTCGCGCATCCTGAAAACCGTTTACCGCGCCGAGGCGGCGATCGTCGTGCCGGGCTCCGGGACTTTCGGCATGGAGGCGGTGGCCCGCCAATTTGCGACCGGCAAAAAATGTCTGGTGATACGCAACGGCTGGTTCAGTTACCGCTGGACCCAGATTTTCGAGATGGGTGAGATTCCATCCGAAGCCGTCGTGTTAGCGGCGCGGCCGAGCGAAGACGGACCGCAACCGGCGTTTGCGCCGGTGCCCATAGACGAAGCCGTGGCGGCCATCGCCCGCGAAAAACCGGATTTTGTGTTCGCGCCGCACGTGGAAACCTCGGCCGGCATGATCTTGCCCGACGATTATTTGCACGCGCTGGCCGACGCGGTGCATGCGGTCGGCGGGCTGTTTGTGCTGGATTGCATTGCCTCCGGCACGGTCTGGGTAGATATGCAACAGCTGGGCGTGGACATCTTGATCAGCGCGCCACAGAAAGACTGGAGCGCTTCGCCGTGTTGCGGTTTGGTGATGTTGGGCGCCGCGGCCCGCGAGCGTATCGACGCGACAACCAGCACCAGTTTTGCCGCCGACCTGAAAAAATGGCTGCAAATCATGGAAGCTTACGAGCAGGGCGGCCATGCCTACCACGCGACAATGCCGACCGACGGTTTACGCGGATTGCGCGCGGTGATGCTGGAAACCGAAGCCTACGGTTTCGACAAGGTCAAACAGGAACAGTTGGAATTGGGGCGGCGGGTGCGCGACTTATTGGCCGAACGCGGCTTCAAATCGGTCGCCGCGACCGGTTTTGGTGCGCCGGGCGTGGTGGTGTGCTACACCAGCGACGACGACCTGAAGACCGGCAAGAAATTCATCGATTTGGGCTTGCAAATCGCCGCCGGCGTGCCGTTGCAGTGCGGCGAGGGCGCGGATTTCAAGACCTTCCGGCTCGGTTTGTTCGGTCTGGACAAACTGCAAAACCTCGATCGCACCGTGGCGACGCTGGCGGCGGCCTTGGATAAGTTGTAAGACTCGCCGCCGGCGCTTTCCCGGTGCCGGCGGCGGATAGGACCGGCAACTCTGTTAAAATGCCGCTCCCTACTTTTTCCGGCCGGGCCAGCCCCAGCCATTCTATCTAACGGAAATTTTCTTGATCTCTACAGCTAACATCACGATGCAATTTGGGGCCAAGCCCCTGTTCGAAAACATTTCGGTCAAATTCGGCAACGGCCATCGCTTTGGTCTGATCGGCGCCAACGGTTGCGGCAAATCGACCTTTATGAAAATTCTGAGCGGCGATTTGGAGCCGTCGGCCGGCAATGTCAGCATCACGCCCAACGAACGCATCGGCGTGTTGCGCCAGGATCAATTCGCTTACGAAGACCGGCGCGTGTTGGACGTGGTGATGATGGGCCACGCCGAAATGTGGGCGGCGATGTCGGAACGCGACGCCATCTACGCCAACCTGGAAGCGACCGAAGACGACTACATGCGCGCGGCCGAGCTGGAAGCGGTGTTCGCCGAATACAACGGCTACACCGCCGAATCCCGCGCCGGCGAACTGTTGCTGGGCCTGGACATCCCGCAGGAACAGCATAACGGCCCGATGAGCGCGGTCGCGCCCGGCTGGAAACTGCGGGTGCTGTTGGCGCAAGCCTTGTTCGCCGATCCCGACATCATGCTGCTCGACGAGCCGACCAACAACCTGGACATCAACACGATACGCTGGCTGGAAAACGTGTTGAACGAGCGCGAATCGACGATGGTGATTATTTCCCATGACCGGCACTTCTTGAACAGCGTCTGCACTCACATGGCCGATCTGGATTACGGCGAACTTCGGGTTTACCCAGGCAACTACGACGACTACATGACCGCCGTGACCCAGGTCAGGGAGCAGTTGTTGGCCAGCAACGCCAAGAAGAAGGCCCAGATCGCCGAGTTGCAGACCTTCGTCAGCCGGTTTTCCGCCAACGCCTCCAAGGCCAAGCAAGCCACCTCGCGGGCGCGCCAGTTGGAAAAGATCAAGCTCGACGAAGTCAAGCCGTCCAGCCGGGTTAACCCCTTCATACGCTTCGATCAGACCAAAAAATTGCATCGCTTGGCGGTGGAAGTGGAAAATCTCGCGAAAGGCTACGGCGAGCAACCCTTGTTCGAAAATCTGAATCTGATGATCGCCGCCGGCGAACGGGTGGCGGTGATCGGTCCCAACGGTATCGGTAAATCCACGCTGCTGAAAACCCTGGTTGGCGATCTGACGCCTGATGGTGGTGAAGTCAAGTGGGCCGAAAATGCCGACGTGGGTTATTTCGCGCAAGACCATGCCGACGATTTTGCCGAGGATCTGACCTTGATCAATTGGATGGGGCAGTGGCGCAAGGAAAGCGACGACGATCAGGTGATACGCGGCACGCTGGGCCGTTTGTTGTTTTCGCAGGACGAGATCAATAAATCGGTGAAGGTACTGTCCGGCGGCGAACAAGGCCGGATGCTGTTCGGCAAGTTGATCCTGCAAAAAAACAACGTGCTGGTGTTGGACGAACCGACCAATCACCTGGACATGGAATCGATCGAATCGCTGAACATTGCGCTGGAAAACTACCCCGGCACATTGATTTTCGTCAGCCACGACCGCGAGTTCGTCTCGTCCTTGGCGACCCGCGTCATCGAACTGACCCCCAACGGCATTATCGATTACCAAGGCGAATACGAAGAGTATTTGCGCAGCCAGGATATTGCTTAAGTAGAATCGTTCGCCGTCGCGGCCGGCCAAGTCCGACGCGTGTCGCCCGGCCGCATGGGTGCCGCCGACGCCGCAACCCTTCCATCGGCGTGGAGGGTTTCCACGGTGAGCAGTGCTGGATTCGGATGTCGAACGTGGAAGTTTTGTAACGCCGTCTACGTCAAACTGTAGCAACCCTGGAGACATTACGACCGTCAAACGTATGGACAATGTCGGCATGGTCGTGGAAAACCTCGACGCCGCGGTCGAGTTTTTCGCCGAACTCGGCCTGATCCGCGAAGGCCGCATGACCATGGCCGATGAATGGGCCGGCCGCGTCACAGGTTTGCCGGGCCAACGCGTCGAGATCGCGATGCTGCGTACCCCCGACGGCCACG
>NZ_JBYMAP010000171.1:0-8618 GCF_057766305.1 Methylomonas sp. BG-2
GCCAATCGATCATTCGCAACAGCCTGCATATCGGCTTTTTTTATATTCGTTCCGCTGTTAAGCGGCACCTGTCTTTCGGAGTCATTCAACAACATGGATCAGAACACCCTGTCGGCGGCGGCCGGCGAACATCCCTACTCGGCAACGATTCGGCGCACCCGTTATGGTGTACCGCACATCACCGCGCCGGACTTGCCCGGCGCCTGGTTCGGCCAGGGTTATGCGATGGCCGAAGACCGGATTTGCGTGCTGCTGGATCAGGTGATCAAGGTGCGCGGCCAGCGCTCGCGTTATTTCGGACCCGGCGAATACGACGCCAACGTCGAAAGCGATTTTGCTTACCGGCATTTGCGGCTGCTGGCGGACGCGGAAAAACGCCTGCCCGGCCTGCCGAGCGACATCCAAGCCATGCTGAGCGCTCACGCGGCCGGCATCAACCGCTATTTGGCCGTCACCGAAACCGGCAAGCTGCCCACCACCTGCCGCGATTCCAAACAATCGGTGACGATCACTCCGGCCGACCTGCTGGCGATCTCCACTGATTTCAGCATCTTTCTGAGCAGCCGTTTTCTGACATCCTTTTTGAGTAGCGCCCAACCGCCGCAAGCGGCCGCAGCGCCGACAACGACACCAGCGCCGCCCATCCCTCCGACCGACACCGCAAAGCCCGGCAGCAACGGCTGGGCGGTCGGCGGCGAGTTGAGCGAGTCCGGCCACGGTATGTTGCTGGCCCAACCGCATTTTCCGTGGGAAGGCGCATTACAGGCTTGGGAGTCGCACGTCACGGTGCCGGGTCAACTCGATGTGTACGGCATCACCGTCCCCGGCGTACCGAACACGCTGGTCGGCTTCAATGCCGCGGTCGCCTGGACCTTAACCGTAACCACCTCGCCCAAGGCCACGCTATACCAATTGAATCTGGTGCCGGGCGATGCCACCCGCTATTATTACGACGGTCAGATGCGGGCATTGGAGCCGGCCGACTATACGATTGAGGTATTGAATAAAACCGGAACGCTGGAATCAAAAACCCGCAAGCTATGGCGCAGTCATTACGGCCCCATCCTGTCGATTCCGGCGGCCCTGACCGGCGGCATGGCCGACTACGCCTGGAACGCGCAACACGTGTTGACCTACCGCGACGCCAATATCGACAACGACTCGATGCTCGCCCAATTTTTCGACATGGCCAAGGCAACGAACATGGACGGCCTGATCGACGCCCACCGGCGCTGGGCCGGCAGCGTGCCGTTCTCCAACACCATCGCCGCGTCGGCCGAAGGCAAGACTTGGTATGCCGACAGCTCGCCGGTACCGCATTTGTCGCCGGCGACGTTACAGGCCTGGCGGCAAGCCAAGCTAAGCGATCCGGGCGTTGCGGCGCTCTACGCGTTTCACGGTATCTATGTGCTGGACGGCAGCACGTCGCGCGACGAATGGCTCAACGATCCGGCCGCTCGCAAGCCGGGCTTGCTACCGTTCGAGCGCGCCCCGCAACTGGCTCGCCGCGACTTCGTGTTCAATGCCAACGACAGCCACTGGCTGGCCAACCCCAAGCAACCGCTGGAAGGCTTTTACTCGCTGTACGGCGACGAACGGCAGCCGCCGTCGCTGCGGACTCGAATGAACGCATTGGCCTTGACCCAGCAAAACGCCAAATTTTCGTTGCAGTCGGTCAAGGACGCGGCCTTGTCCAACCAATCGCTGGCCGGCCGCTTGTTCAGAACCGCCCTGGTGGAACGCTGCCACGCCACCAAGTCGGTCAAAATCGGCACCACGCGCGTCGATTTGAGCCCAGCATGCCGGGTACTGGCCAACTGGGATGAACGCTTCGATTTGGAAAGCCGGGGCGCGGTGTTGTTTCGCGAGTTTCTGAGCACGTTTCGCCCGGAAGCCGGCGGCCACGAAGATACGCTGATGTCGGCCAAGGACAGGATCTTTGCTCAGGCCTTCGATCCGGCCGCGCCGCTCACCACGCCTAACGGCCTAGCGCCCGCGCCGAAAAATGGCCCGGACCCCGCCTTATTGGCGCTGGGCAAGGCGGTGCAAACCTTGACGCAAGCCGGCATCGCACTGGACGCCAAATTAGGCGATCTGCAATTCAGCCGGAAAAACGCCGCCAAGATTCCGATCCACGGCGGCCAAGGCCAGGAAGGCATTTTGAACATGGCGGCCTACAGTGGCTCGAACGACACCCTGCTTCCGGGTACCACACGGGGAAAACTGCTGAATCCGGCCACCGGCTTGACCGACCAGGGTTACGTGGTCAATTACGGCACCTCGTTTTTGCTGGCGGTCGAATTAACCCCGCAAGGCCCGCAAGGCCAGGCCGTGCTGGCCTTCTCGCAATCGACCGACCCCGACTCGCCGCATTTCGCGGACCAGACTGAATTGTTCTCCAACAAAGTTTGGCGCCCCTGTTTGTTCCGCGATGCCGACATTGAAGCCGATCCGGCCTTGCGGCGTTACTCGGTATCCACTCGCTAACACCAGCGCGCCATCGTCGAGGTGGCGCGGTTCAGCCCTGCCCCGCTTGCCTGACAAACGGCGGAGTGCAAACCTAGGTTTGTACTCCAAACCGCTAAACAACACCCCCAAAAATCAAACCCTGCTTTCCATGAACCCAATCGCGCCATTTCACGCGCCGCCTAAGTTAAAAAACATAGTTTAGTCATTTAGCACTTCCGCGCCCGCCTGGAGCCCTTGAATTTCCGCGCCAGCCGCTTGGCTCGGTAATTGCTGGCCGGCGTAAGCGGCGCGATTTAGGACTCGCCCGGCAACAAGCGCGCCGCCAAACACCTCACACTTAGCCGCTGGAAACGATCGGGTGCATGCGCACCGATGCAATGGAGTAGCGATGGAAAAATGGTTCGACAGCCTGAACGAATATTTTGCCGGTGTCCCGATGCGGGTAATCCGGTTTAAGTGGGCGATTTTACTGACCACTCTCGCGCTAACCCTGTTTTTGCTATTCGGCGCGCTGACTCGCACCAGCATCAACACCGCCGCCAACAGCTTTCTGGACCGGAGCGATCCGGCCATCGTCGCGCTGGACAAGTTTCGCCGCCAGTTTGGTAGCGACGACTCGGTATTTTTGGTTTACCGGGCCAAGGACGGCGACGTGTTCTCGCGGCGTTCGTTGGAAACCCTGCAAGCCTTGACCGACGACTTGGAAAACTGGCGCGAACTCGGCGACCAGGTCAAGGACGCCAATGGACAAACCGCCGCTCTGGACGACCTGCGCCATATTCGCCGGGTGCAGTCCTTAAGCAACATCCGCGTGCAAAGCGCCGACGGCGACACCCTGCATTCCAACCGCTTGGTGCCGCGGCAATTGCCCGACAGTCCGGCCGAATTCGCCGCAATCAAAGCCAAGGCGCTGGCGCAAAAAGACTATCGGCTGGCATTTTACTCGCCGGACGGCCAATACGCGGCGCTGTTGATCCAAACCGATTTCGGCGCCATCCCGGTCAAGGACTACGTGCCCCAGGTCAACGCCGACGGTGTGGCGCTGGACGACAGCTTCGGCGATGTGGTGGGCGGTGCCGACACGCTGAAGTTCGACGATAGCGCCGAGGTGCAAACCATCCAGTACGAGAAGGTCGATAACTTTGTTTACGCCCGCTTCGTCAAGGCCTTGAAAGCCGTCTACCAACGCTACGACAACGACTTCGAATTTTATTCGGTCGGCTATCCGCCGCTGATGGAATTCGTGCAGCAAGTGCTGCAGCAATCGGCCGGCTTGAACCTGGGCATGATTCTGATCAACGTGGTACTGCTGTGGGTGCTGTTCCGCTCGTTCAGTGCGGTGCTGTGGCCGGTGTTGATCGTGCTGTTCAGCATCGTCTGGGTGACCGGCGCGGTGGCCTGGGCCGGCAAGAGTCTATCGACGATGATCAGTCTGACCGTGATGTTGGTGTTCGTTTGCTGCATGGCCGACTGCATCCACGTCATCAGCATTTACCAATCCCGCCGTCAGGATGGCGACCACCACCGGCAGGCGCTCTCGGATGCCTACGCGACCGCCGGTTTGCCGATGTTGATCACCAGCATCACCAATATGACCGGTACCTTTTCGCTGATTTCGTCCGAGCTTTATCCGATCCGGGTGTTCGCGGCGATGTCCACGTTGGGCGTCGGGCTGGCCTACTTATTTTCGGTGGTGCTGTTGCCGATCCTGTTGGACTTCTGGCATCCCGGCGTGGCCGACGCCTCGGTCAAGCCGGGCTGGACGCGGCGCGTGGCGAATCGTTGGCTGGCGCTATCCGTGCCGGTTCGCACGGCTTGCGGCATCGGCTACGTCGGCTTGGTGATGTTGGCTTTGGGCTTGAGCGTGGGCGGCTACATCGCGTTGATTTCGGTGTTGACCTACGGCGTGGTACGCGGCCAGAAACGCTTGTTGACAGCGGTACCGCGCTTGGCCTCGCGGCAATTTCGGCTGTCCTTGCTGTTGTTCGGCACATTGGTGGCGGCTTGCTGGTACGGCGAAAGCCAATTGCGCATCGACTCCAACGTCACCGAACTGACCCGGGAAGGCAGCAGCATCCGCGTGGCCTATCAGACCGCCGACAGCAAAATGGCCGGTACCCAAAACATGGAAATCATGCTGGACACCAAAACGGCGGACGGCATTCTCGACCCAAAAATTCTGACCCGGATCGATAGGCTGCAACAAAAAATCGCCGAAAAATATCCGGACCAGGTCAGCCGCACCTATTCGCTGGCCAATCTGGTCAAGGATACTTACCGGGTGCTGAACGAAGACCGGCCGGAGTTTTACCGCATCCCGGACTCACAGACGATGGTGGCGCAATTGTTGTACCTGTTCAACAGCGTCAATCCGGCCGACCGGCGCGGCATCGTCTCCGACGACTACAGCCAGTCGCATATCAGCGTCAATGTCTATAGCGCCGGTTCTTCGCAGTACCAGGCCTTCTTCGACGAAGTGAACCGCGAAATCGAACTGGTGTTCGGTGACGTGAAAGCCGAGTTTCCCGATCTGGAAGTGACCTTGACCGGCACGGTACCGCTGGCGATGCGCACCCAGGCCATCATCGCCCATTCGCAGTACGACGGCTTTTTGTTGGCGCTGGGCGTGATCAGCGTGATTATCTTCCTGACGCTGGGTTCGGTGCAGGCCGGTTTGCTGTCCTTGATTCCCAACGTGATTCCGGCCTTGTTCACCTACGGCCTGATGGGCTTGCTGGACATACCGCTCGACACCGATACCTTGCTGTTGGCGCCGGTCATCATCGGCTTGGCGGTGGACGACACCATCCATTTCATGACTCATTACCGACAGGCGCTGATCAAGACCCGGCAGATGGCCGAAGCCTTGCGGGAAACGATAGAGGAAGTCGGCCCGTCGATACTGTTTACCGGCATGGTGTTGGGCCTGGGTTTTTCGATTCAAGGTTTTTCCGACTACCTAGGCACCGCGAAGATGGGCATCTTCGGCGGCTTGGCGATTTTCGTCGGCATCTTGTGCGAGCTGTTTTTGCTGCCGGCCCTGCTGGTGGCCTTCAAACCGAAATTCGGTCTCAAACAGGTCGATACGACCGTCAATTTATGAGGTTCAAGCATGCGTAATACCCTTGCAAATCGGCTGATTCTGGCGACGGTATGCGCCGTCATGGCTCAGCCGGCGGCGGCCGAGGAAGGCGGCGCGCCGGACGGGCGGGCCATATTGGAAAAGCTGTCCGACTATCAGCGCAGCATCACCGACTCGGCCTTCGTCAAATCGCGCTTATCCAGTTGCCAATACGGCATCAAGGACAACAAAATCACCTGCGCCGAAACGCCCCGAGAAAAACTGCTGGAAGCGGTCGGCATCAACGACGGCAAGAATAAAAAAGACACCAAGGCGGTGACCATCGTGCTGGAACCGGCGTCCGAAAAAGGCGTGGGCATGTTGAATTACAGCTACGACGAAACCGGCAAGGATAACGAAACCTGGCTGTATTTGTCGGCGCTCGGCAAGGTCAAACGCATCGCCAGCGGCAATTCCGACGAGGATTCCGAACCGGCCTCGCTGTTCGGCTCGGAATTCACCACCGAAGACACCGAGACCGGCAAATTGGACGATTACACGATCAACGTCCTGGGCGAAGCCGTGGAAGCCGGCCGGCCGGTCTGGAAAATCGAAACCATCCCGAACGCCGAGCGCGCCCGCAAGACCCGCTACGGCCGCCGGGTGATGTACGTCGATAAGGAGCGCTACGTGTCCTTGCGAGTCGAGCTGTACGACAAGCAAAACAAGGAAATCAAGCGCTTGCTGACTTCGAAAGTAGAGGAAATCAAAGGCGTCTGGACCGCGCGTTCTCAAACCATGATGAATCTGGTCACCAATCGCTTATCGAATATGGCCCGCAGCGAAATCAACAGCAACGTCAAAATCCCGGACGACTTTCTGACCCAGCGCACGTTAACCGACGTGGCATTTAGAGAAACCACGCTGGAGCAATTGCGAGCCCAAGCGAACTGACGGTGATTGCTTGCCCACCGCGCGGCCCCGGCCCAAACCGGTCCCGGCTGTATCTGGCCGTCGTCTTGAGCCTGGCGCTCCCCGCGCGGGCTGAACCCGGCGCGGCGGCCGCGTCCGAGCCGGTGCTGGACTTGCCGGACACCGGCTCATTGGCTTTCGACGACGCCACCGCATCGCCGCCGGCCGCTGCCGACGGCTGGCTGGATCGATTCACCTTCAAATTTACCCAACTGGTTTACGCGCAGGTTCACGACCACAAAACCGATTCCGGCCGGCACAAGCAGCCGACCGTCGAAGACAACCGGCTCGGCCTACTGATCAAGTACCAAAATCCGTTCGCGCCCGGCTGGAATCTGCAAGGCAGCGGTCAGGCCAAGCTGTACTGGCCGTCCGATTACGACTTCGAAGGCTTAAGCA
This sequence comes from Methylomonas sp. BG-2, assembly GCF_057766305.1. Lineage (NCBI taxonomy): Bacteria > Pseudomonadati > Pseudomonadota > Gammaproteobacteria > Methylococcales > Methylococcaceae > Methylomonas > Methylomonas sp. BG-2. The sequence goes on from NZ_JBYMAP010000171.1 coordinate 6,902, forward strand.
GCCAGTCCATCGAAATGGAACAACGCCTGGACAACCTCGAAATGCGGCTGAACGAGCTGTACCTGAGCAAGACCTTCGGCAGCCACACCTTCAAGCTGGGCCGGCAGACCTTGGTGTGGGGCGAGGCCGAGGGCAATTCGGTGCTGGACACCTTAAACGTGCTGGAATACCGCGACCTGAGCACGATAGAGGTCGAAGACGCCCGTATCAACCAATGGTTCGCGGTCTGGGAGCATTTCGCGGCCAATCGGCGCTGGTCCATGTTCGTCAATCTGAATCCGCAATTCAACCCGCTGCCGCGTAAAGGCAGTCCGGCTTACACCGCGCCGCTGTTTCCGATCGACGATCCCAAGCCGGACCGGCACCCGATTGAAGTCGGCGCGCGGATGCAATGGTCGGTCGAACACAGCGATCTGTCGCTGATGGCGGCCTATTTGCAAGAAAACCAGCTACATTATCTGACGCCGACCACGCTGAACGGCCACATCCAGTCCAAGGACAACGGCTATTGGCTGCTGGGCGCCAGTGCCAACCGGGCCATCGGCAAATTGCTGCTGAAGCTGGACTTGGCCTACAGCGTCGGCCTGCTCGAGGATACCACCATTTTGGCGCCGATCCCGCATACCTCGACCGCGCGCAAGGATCAAATTGGCGCCTCCTTTGGTTTCGACTACGCGCTGACCAACGACCAAAACATCAATGCCTCGGTACAAGTCCGCTCGTTTCTGGACCGCGACAGCGGCTTGGCCGCCAGCGAGCGCGCCAGCAACGCCGACCTGTTCGGTACCTGGCTGATACGCTACAACTGCCGTTTTTGGAACGACACCTTGACCTTCATCTCCTACAACCAAGGCACACTCAACGCCGACCAAGCCTTGACCAGCGCAATGCTGACCTATGCCATCGACGACCATTGGTCGGTAATGGGCACCGTGGTCGGCACATTCGCCAATAAACAAAGCGCGCTGCCGATTCTGGACCAGGACGTTAGGCTTGGCTTCAGTATTAGTTATTCGTTATAGACCGGCCTACCCCCCAGTCGGCGAGGGTCCGCACGGATAACGACCCATCGCGCCAGTTTCGCCGGCTAGCGCCGCGTTGCGATACGATTCGCGTACCAAACCGGCTGGCGAAATTCGACGCCGGTCCGGATGATTTTCAGCAGGATGTTGTTGATGATGGTCTGGATCATCGCCTGCGTGGCGGCGTGGCCTTCCAGAATCAGCCCGCGTAGGGCGCAATAGGCGATAGCCGTATTGCGCCGTAGGTTGACCATCGTTGATTCGGCGCAATGCCCGTTGGTTATGCGCGTTACAGCCTTGACGGGCAAGGCCGGTTTAGGCAAAAACGGGCGAATGCCACTCGGCGATTCGCCAATCAAAATGCCACCATATGGCGGAACCGCGATGCGTTCCGCCTTACGGCCTTGGGCTGAAGTTGATGGAGATTTATATGAGTTTTAGTAGTTTAAAAATACGGCGCAATGCTCGTTGGTTATTACGCCTTACGGTCTTGAACAAAGTGAAGCGCACAGATCGCGGCCGATGCGTTTCACTTCGTTCAGCGCATTTTATGGGCGTATTGCAACTTACGGCCATAACAGTCACCTTGATCTTTCCCCACAAAGTCTTTGCCTTTGAAGATGGCTATATGTACTTAAAAAAACTGGATAACCACACTCAAATCGACTGGGTGATAGACCCGAAAAGAGGAGAGA
>NZ_JBYMAP010000172.1:0-8571 GCF_057766305.1 Methylomonas sp. BG-2
TGCCGACGCGACCCTGCACCAAGGCGATTATCGTAAGATCGTCGAGGGCGTGAACGATACCTTGGACGCGGTGATTGGTCCGCTCAACGTCGCGGCGGATTACGTGGATAGAATATCCAGAGGCCATATCCCCGCAAGGATTACCGATAGCTACAATGGTGACTTCAATACGATCAAAAACAATCTTAATACCTGCATCGGCGCGGTTAACGCCTTGGTATCCGATGCCAATATGCTGGCATCGGCTGCTATGGAAGGTCGGTTGTCAACTCGGGCGGACGCCAACAAGCATCAAGGGGACTTCCGCAAAATTGTTGAGGGGGTCAATGAGACATTGGATCGCGTGATTTTGCCGGTTAATGAAGCGGTCGAGGTGTTGTCCTTGGTGGAACAAGGCGATCTGACCCGCACCGTCAACGGCGACTACAAGGGGCAGTTGGCCGATTTCAAAGACACGGTTAACAACACGATTGCCAAGTTGTCGCAAACGATCAGTGAAGTTGTCGACGCCACGAACCAGCTTAGCAATGCTTCCGAGCAAATTAGCTCGACTTCGCAAGCGTTATCGCAATCCGCTAGCGAGCAGGCGGCCAGCGTCGAGGAAACCAGCGCCAGCATCGAAGAAATGGCGGCCAGTATCAATCAAAACGCTGAAAACGCCAAGGTCACCGATGGCATGGCCGGTAAAGCGTCGAAGGAAGCCATAGAGGGTGGCGAAGCGGTCAAGCATACAGTCGACGCGATGAAAGAGATCGCCAATAAAATCGGCATCATTGACGATATCGCCTATCAGACTAATATGTTAGCGTTGAATGCGGCTATTGAAGCGGCCAGGGCCGGCGATCACGGTAAGGGTTTTGCCGTGGTGGCGGCCGAGGTGCGGAAGCTGGCGGAACGCAGTCAGGTTGCGGCACAGGAAATTGGCGAATTAGCCGAGAATAGCGTAAAAACCGCCGAAAGCGCCGGCAAGTTGCTGGACGAAATCGTGCCGAGCATCGCCAAGACTTCGGATTTGGTTCAAGAAATCGCGGCTGCCTCGCACGAACAGTCCGCGGGTGTCGGCCAAATCAACAATGCCGTGAATCAAATGAACCAGATCACCCAACAGAATGCGGCTGCCAGCGAGCAATTGGCGGCGACTTCCGAGGAAATGACTGGGCAAGCCGAGCAACTGCAGAGTTTGATGAGTTTCTTCAAAATAGGACACCGAGAACAGGGTGGTAGTAGGCGCGCCGTGGTTAAGACGCCTCGTAAGGCGACGCCTAGTAGCCAGAGCATGGTAACTTCGGAGCCCGTGGGAAATTACGAGCCTGAATTCGATTTGAACCAATTCGAGCGCTTCTAGGAGGGCATATGGGCACATTGGCAACAAGATCTTCGCAGTCTTTGGATTTGGTCGTAGGACAACAGCTCGCTACGGCCGGCCAGTATCTGACCTTTGTATTGGGGGGCGAGGTATACGCCTTGGGGATATTAAACATTAAAGAAATTATCGACTACGGAAATCTGACCGAGGTGCCGATGATGCCCGTGTTCGTCCGTGGCGTGATTAATCTGCGCGGTAGCGTGGTACCCGTGATCGATTTGCTGGCCCGCTTCGGTAAAGGCGTCACCACGATTGCCAAGAGGTCTGGAATTGTCATCGTGGAAACCTCGGTCGGAGAAAACGACGACAATCGCCAATACCTTGGCATTATTGTCGATGCGGTCAACGAGGTCGTCGAGATTGCAGGACATGAAATCGAGCCGCCGCCTAGCTTTGGTGCTGGCATACGGCCCGATTTTATTAACGGGATGGCAAAGCGAGACAATCGTTTCGTCATCTTATTAAATGTGGATAAAGTTCTTTCGGTGGATGAAATGGCGGCGTTAGGTCAAGCCGCCGATCACATTCCCGGAAATGCGTTCGCCGAATAGCGCACGGAAATGAATAAACCGGCAAACCATTACGGCAATGCCCCGGTATTGCAACACCACGAATTCCTGTGGATTAAGGACTATTTGTATAAGAATGCCGGTATCGTCTTGAATGAATCCAAGCAAGTCATGGTGATGGGGCGTCTGGAAAAGCGCCTGCGTTATTACGACTTGTCAAGCTATACCGAGTATTTCAAACTTTTTACCAAGCCGGGCTTCGAAAACGAACGAGTGATCGCTATCGATTTGTTGACGACCAACGAAACTTATTTTTTTCGCGAGCCCGCCCATTTCGATTTCTTCACCGGTAGCATTTTGCCGCAATACTCGTCCTACCGAAGCTTTCGGGTTTGGAGCGCGGCGAGTTCCAGCGGTGAAGAAGCTTACACCTTGGCGATGTTGTTAGCGGAATACGGCCGCGGCATACAGTGGGAAATACTGGGGACGGACATTTCCACTCGCATATTGGATAAAGCCAAGCGGGGTCTCTACCCTAGCCAGGCTTCCGAGAAAATCCCGCCCGATTTGCTGAAAAAATACTGCCTGAAAGGTACGGGTGAGTACGACGGTTTTTTGTTGATTGATCCGGCGTTGAGACGGAATGTCAAATTCGATTACGCCAATTTGATCGGCAGCCTGCCGGATTTGGGCCAGTTCGACGTGATCTTTTTGCGGAACGTGATGATTTACTTCGACATTGAAACCAAACAACGCCTATTGGAACGGATACTGAAATCGTTACAGCCGGGCGGCTATTTTTTCGTCAGCCATTCCGAGTCCCTGAACGGTTTGAATACCGAATTGCAACTGATTCGGCCATCTATCTATCGTAAATCCGAGAAATCCTAAGCCCCGGTTGCCTGGGCCGAGGTCTCGAACGCGGCGTCGCTTGAGGCGCGGGCCGCTGGGGTTAACACAACAAGGCGTGACAAATGACTTCACCCAAAATCAGAGTGCTGATCGTTGACGATTCGGCAGTCGTCAGGCAAGTGCTGACGGCGTTTTTAGGGCATTGCCAGGAGATCGACGTGATCGGATCGGCGTCCGACCCGATATTCGCGATGGCGAAAATGAATCAGGATTGGCCGGACGTGATAGTCCTGGATGTTGAGATGCCGCGAATGGACGGCATCACGTTTCTCAAGAAAATTATGTCGGTACGTCCCACGCCGGTTGTGATTTGTTCAACCTTGACCGAAAAAGGCGCGGAAACCACGATGCAGGCTTTAGCCGCCGGCGCGGTGGGCATCGTCACCAAGCCGAAGGCGGGACTTAAGAGTTTTCTCGAAGACGATAGCGGCGATATCGTTCACGCGATCAAAGCGGCGGCATTGACCGATATGCGGCGGATGAAAGCCATGACGATGGCATCGCATGCCGCCGCGGTGAAAAGTCATCATCCACTCACGCAGCCGGCGTCGGCGCCTTCCTCATTGGCCGCGACTACCGACAGGCTGGTTGCTATCGGTACCTCGACCGGCGGCACTCAGGCGTTGGAGGTGGTATTGACGCACTTGCCCAGGGTGAGTCCCGGCATTGTGATTGTGCAGCACATGCCCGAGAAATTTACGGGCGCCTTCGCCGCCAGGCTCAATGGAATATGCCAAATCGAAGTCAAGGAGGCCGTTAGTGGCGATCGGGTGATTCCTGGCCGGGCGCTGATCGCGCCGGGTGGTAAGCATATGACCGTGATCCGTAGCGGCGCCCAGTATATTGCCGAGGTCCAGGACGGCCCGTTGGTGAACCGGCACCGGCCGTCGGTGGACGTGTTGTTCCGGTCCGTGGCGAAATACGCCGGGAAAAACGCGTTGGGTATCATTATGACCGGGATGGGCGATGATGGCGCTCGCGGCTTGCGCGATATGTTCGCGGCTGGCGCCCGCACCGCCGGCCAGGATGAAAAGACTTGCGTTGTTTACGGCATGCCCAAGGAAGCGGTTAAACTCGGTGCGGTTCAGCAAGAGTTGCCGCTGGAGTCCATCGCCGGATTGATCGAGCAATACGGAAAAGCCAATTAGCGACACCTTGTAAAAATCTTCGTCGTGGACCGTGGTGCGTCGGCGATAATGGCGGTTTTCCGATGGAGATTAGCTATGCGCTATTTACACACCATGGTTCGCGTCAAAAATCTGGAAGAATCGCTGGATTTTTACCGCGCCAAGCTTGGAATGAACGAAGTACGACGAATGGAAAGCGAAGCCGGGCGGTTTACATTGGTGTATCTGGCCGCACCGGGCGATCTGGTGCAGGCTCGCGATCGGGACGCTCCGTTGCTGGAGCTCACTTACAATTGGGATATCGAGGATTATGCCGGAGGCCGTAATTTCGGCCATCTGGCCTTTGAGGTGGACGACATATACGCGGTCTGTCGGCGCTTGCTTGACCAGGGCGTGACGATTAACCGGCCGCCTCGCGACGGTTGGATGGCGTTCATACGCTCGCCAGACCAAATTTCAATAGAACTGCTGCAAAAAGGTAGTGCCCTACCGCCTCAAGAGCCTTGGGTTTCGATGGCGAATGTCGGCGTCTGGTGAGGTCGAACCGTTTGCCACCGCTTAGTCTGTATATTCACTTCCCCTGGTGTATCCGCAAATGCCCTTATTGCGACTTTAACTCGCATGCGGTGAAGGAAGCGATTCCCGAAGCCGAGTATGTAGAGGCCTTGTTGCGCGATTTGGACAGCGATTTGGAGTGGTTTGGCATGGATCGGCCCGTCGGCAGCATTTTTATGGGCGGTGGCACTCCCAGCTTGTTTTTACCCGCGATGCTGGATCGTTTGTTGGCGGGGATTCGCGGCCGAGTATTGCTGGCCGACGACTGCGAGATCACGCTAGAGGCCAACCCCGGTACCTTCGAAAGCGGCAAATTCCGCGAATTTCGGGGGTTAGGGATCAATCGCCTGTCGATAGGTATTCAAAGCTTTCAAGACCGGCATTTGCAAATGCTCGGCCGGGTCCATTCGGCGGCGGAAGCGACCAAGGCGGCGGAAATTGCGGTGGCGGCGGGTTTCGAGAATTTCAATTTGGATTTGATGTTTGGTTTGCCGGGGCAGAGTGAGTCGGAAGCCTTCGAGGATGTGCGCATGGCAACCGATTTACGGCCCGCGCATATTTCGTTTTATCAGCTTACTTTGGAGCCGAATACTTACTTCCATAAGTTTCCGCCCCGCTTGCCGGACGACGAGGTTATTTTTGCCGCGCAGCAGCGTTGTCAGGATTGGCTGGCCGAGCACGGTTACAGGCAATACGAAGTATCCGCTTACGCCCCCCCCGCCCGGCAATGCCGGCATAACAGTAACTATTGGCGGTTTGGCGACTATTTAGGGATAGGGGCTGGAGCGCACGGTAAGATCAGTCTGGCTTTGCCGGACGACATCGTCCGCACCGCGAAACCGCGAAATCCCGAGCAGTACTTGCGTGAGCCGTGGACTGCCGGCCGAACCCGGATCGAGCTGGAACAATTGCCGCTGGAGTTTGCGATGAATCGCTTGCGCTTGCGCGATGGCTTTGAGTTGAGCGAATTTCAAGCGGTCACCGGTTTGTCCGGCGCGGAGTTAACCTCACCGTTGCGAGCGGGGATGGCCGAAGGCTTGTTGGAGGAGGTCGACGGGTTTTACCGATGTTCGGCGCGTGGTTGGGATTTTTTGGATGTGCTGCTAGAAAAGTTCGTGCCCGGTTAGGGCGCGGTTATAATTCTGGGTTTACTCATCCCAGCCTAGACCCATGCAAGACTATCAATTCCAGTTTATCCGTTACGCCTTGGATTGCGGCGTCCTTAAATTCGGCGATTTTCAACTCAAATCCGGTCGGCGCAGCCCCTACTTTTTCAATACCGGATTATTCAATACCGGAGCAATGCTCGATCGGTTGGGCCGGTTTTACGCTCAGGCCATGATAGGCGCGGGTGTTTCGGTCGATGTGCTCTACGGGCCGGCTTATAAGGGGATTCCGTTGGTTAGCGCGACGGCAATTGCCTACGCCGGAATGCAGCGCGACATCCCGTTTACCTTCAACCGCAAGGAAGCCAAGGATCATGGTGAAGGTGGGCTGCTTGTGGGAGCGCCGCTACGGGGCCGAGTCTGGATTCTGGACGATGTCATTACGGCGGGCACCTCGGTTCGGGAGTCGGTCGATATTATCCGCGCGGCGGGTGCTGAACCCGCGGGAGTCGTCATCGCGTTGGATCGCCAGGAAAAGGGCCGGAATCAGCGGTCCGCGGTGCAAGAGGTGGAGTCGCAGTTCGGTATTCAGGTGTTGCCAATTATCACGTTGGCGGACATTGTCGAATTTATCGAGCGGGAAGCTGAGTATGCCGATAAGTTGTCGGTGATTCGTGAATATCGCGAGCAATACGGGGTCTAGCTCGAAGCGCGGCCGGGCTCTCTCACGGAGAATGGTCTACACTTAGCCCTTACTATCAGCCCTCAAATCGAGTACCGTCAGCACAAAGGCAAGCCATGAGAAATCTGGAATTTAGGGAACAGTTGCATGAGTACGCGCATTGGCGCGAACAACTGATTCAGGCTATCGACATGTACCGGGACTGGCGCATTCGTTATCGCTTCAGCGATCCGCAAAGTACCGACACCTTGTTGAATATTCTGCAGGGCTTGCAAAACGATCGGGTGACATTGGCCTTCGTCGCGGAGTTCTCGCGCGGTAAAACCGAGTTGATTAACGCGTTGTTTTTCGCCGAGACCGGCGTGCGCTTGCTGCCGTCCTCGCCGGGGCGGACCACGATGTCGCCGACCGAGTTGTTTTGGGACGAGAAGGGCGGCAGCTATATCCGCTTATTGAACATCGAAAGCCGTCTGGAAGACATCTCGCTGATGGATTACAAGCGTAATCCGGACCGTTGGACGCAGATCGACTTGAATAACGACTCGCCTACCCAGATGCAGGAGGCGTTCAAGGAGTTGATCGCCACCAAGCGGATTTCGCGGGAAATGGCCGACAAACTGGGCTTATGGAACGAACGCGAAGCGGCGGAGCAAGGCATCATTAATCCGGAAACGGTCGAGGTGCCCTGCTGGCGTCACGCGCTGATCAGTTTTCCGCATCCTTTGTTAAAAGAAGGCTTGTGTATCCTTGATACGCCGGGCTTGAACGCGCTGGGCACCGAGCCGGAGCTAACCCTGAGCATGCTGCCTAGCGCTCAGGCCATCGTGTTCGTATTGGCGGCCGACACCGGCGTGACCAAGAGCGACCTGGAAATGTGGAAGAGCCATGTTTGCAGCTCTCGCGCCGGTTCGCGCCGGCAGGGCTTGGCCGTCGTCATGAACAAGATTGACTCGATGTGGGACGATTTGATTGGCGAGGTTGGTTACGACGCGGCGATACGCAAGCAGATCGAAACCTCCGCGTCCATCCTGAACCTGGATCGTAATGTCGTATTTCCGGTATCGGCCAAGCAGGCCTTGCTGGCCAAGGTCAAAGGCGACGAAGCGTTGTTGCGCAAGAGTCGTTTGGATTTGTTGGAAAACTATTTGTCCGACGATATTCTGGATCAGCGCCGGGATATTTTGAAAGGCGTGGTCGAGAAGGAAATCGGATTTTTAGTCAGCGAATCGGCCAAGTTGATGGAGGCCAAAATCAGCAATGCCAGTAAGCAGCTGGACGAGTTCAAGCAGATGGACTTCGAAAACCAGGAGATGACCGGCAAGCTAATGGCGGAAACCCGCGACCGGCAAAATGCCTACATGGCGAATGTCGAGAACTTCCAGGCCAGTCGTAAGGTGTTTGCGGTGCAAGCCAAGATGCTGATCGATTCGTTTTCCAGGGAAAGAATCGACGACATCATCAAACGTACTCGCCACGATATGAGTAAAAGTCTGACGACTTACGGCATGAAGCAAAACATGCGCAAGCTGTTCGACGAGTTGCGCGATTTGCTGCAGGATTCGGTGGATATGACCGAGGAAACGCGGCGCTTGATTAAGGCCATACACAAGAAGTTTCAGGACGAATACGGCTTCAAGGAAATTGAGCCGCAACTGTTCTCGATCAAGCAATATCAATTCGAGTTGGAGCAGATTTTCGAGGAAGGCGAGGCGTTCCGAACTAGCGCGCGCACCACGATGACCGAGCAAAGCATCGTCGTGAATAAGCTTTACAGTACTTTGATCGCTAAGGCCAGAAACATTTTGCAGCAAGCCCAAAAAGACGCGGTGACGTGGAGCAACAGCGTGTTGACGCCGTTGATGCACCAAATCAAGGATCATAAAAAGCAGATAGAAAGCCGTTTGGTCATGTTGCGTAAAATCAACGAATCCAAAGGCAGCGTCGCCGAAAGTATCGCTCAGTTGGAGTCGGAGCTGGCTCCGCTGCAGCAACAACAGAAGGAGTTGTTGACCATTATCAAAGCCATGCATCTGGATGTAAAGCCGGGTTGATGGCTTGCTCGATCTTGCGATTCCGCCGGCGAGGCGATCCGCAAATCCGTTGGCTAAACGTCAGCCAACAACTGCTGCAAATATTGCCAATCAAAAAATGGTCCGGGGTCGGTTTTGCGCTCCGGGGCAATGTCGCTATGGCCGGCGATATGTTCCAGCGACAAGCCAGGGTAGCTGGCGAATAGTGTTTTAATCGTCGCTGCCAAACTCAGATATTGCTTGTCGGCGTAGGGCTTATCTACCGAGCCTTCCAGTTCTATACC
>NZ_JBYMAP010000173.1:0-8557 GCF_057766305.1 Methylomonas sp. BG-2
GTCGGGTTCAAGCGTTCGCTGGAATCGTCGTGAGTCTGATAGTTCATCACGCCGCGAAATACGCTAAAACCGTTGTCGATATAGTTACCGGAATTGTCGTCGACATTCCAGGTGATGGTGACCAACGACGTCTTGGCCAGCCGGAAATTGAAGAAATCCACCTTGTGGGTATCACCCAAGGTACCAATGGGCCCGGTCGCCAAGGTATGAGTACCGTCGCCCCACCCCCAGTCGGTAACATCGTCGACATCGACGGTCGCCGAACTCAGATCCGCATCGTAATGCAGGTTACTAAAGGTACCGACACCGGTATAGGACTGGTAAGTGCCGTTCCAGTAAGCGGGGTCGTTTAGCGGCCGATCGGAGGTCGTATTCAAGGTCACCCCCGGTCCGGTGACGCTTGGATTCGCGCCGTATTGCGCCGTGGACTGGGTCTTGCCAGCCACCGTTAAATCACCGATCTGCACACCTTGGTTCAAGTCGTAGTATTCGACATGCGCGCGAGCCGGCGTTACCGCCCCGCCCGCGCAAAGCCACAAGCCCAACACAACTCGGGATGCGTTGATGCATGCGCCATGTTGCTTTTGTCCGCCATCGAAATCTATCACGGTATTCTCCGTTCTTGCTTCATCATCATTTACTGACAAACGCGGCCTGTGCTCGGCCCGCTAGCCGTCAGTCATCTCAAAACATATAGCTCCACCGCGCGGAAAACGCACCGGTGCGCTCCAACTGATAACCGTTGGCGTAATCTTGAATCGGTTGCAGCCATTCCAAACTGAACGTGTGGCCGGCGAATTTGCCGCCCGGTACCGCGACCTGCAGACCCAAGCCGATGTCCCAATAGTGGCCGCCGGAATTTTGCGGGTAATCGACGGTGGAAGTCACGTTGTGGGCCAATTGAGTGGTCTGCCCTTGCAACAAGCCCCTTGGATTCAGTTGGTATAAATCGCCCTTCAGTTTATTTTGCTGCGTATAAACGCCCCGGACCGTACCGGACAACCAATCGAATATCTTGTAACCGGCCCAAGTGGAGCCTTGATAGATATCGCCGAGCGAGTAACCCGACCGATTTTTACTCTGCAGCCGCTTGACCGCGCTGAATTGCGCTCCCCAAAAGAAGTCGTCGTGCTCGCCGGTGTAGGTCAGCGTCGGCTTGAAATCCCAGGTGCCGCTGCCCGACTGCATGCCGTAATCCTGCAACACCTTGATATTGGCTTCGTAATAGTGATCGGCACCTAGTTCATCCGGGACATTGACGGTGGCGAGCGTTGTATGCGGAATCGCGACATTGCCGGTCGGCGCGCTGACACCGATACCGGCATGCAAGTGATGCTCCGTTTCGTCGAAAAGCTTGACCAGCGCGACCAACGAGGTATCACCCAAATCGAACACGGTATGGCGCATGCCGGCGTAAAAAGAGGATGTGTCGGTGACGTAATGCTTTTCGGAATAAGTCGAATTCGGCGTGTAATTCGCGGCACGCAAATCGTCGCTCATGGTCATATCCATGTCCATCAACTGCGGCATGACCATCAAGTTCAACCAGTCGGTCGGCGCATACATAATGTCCAGCATGTGCATGCCCATATGCATTGAAGCCGGCTTGACCAAACAACCATTAAAAGCAGGCACCCCGGAACCGTAGCCGGGACAACCGCCGGCGACAATTTCAGCATCCGAAACAGCGCGGCTGCCGCGTAGCATCGTGCCGGCCTGACCGCTATACATATACATGTAACCCACCATGACGTCGTCGGCCTTGGGCATCATATGGCCGAACATCACGCCGGCCGGCACCGGCGCGCCATGATGATGGTGGTGGTGGTGCGCGTGCGGATCGCCAGCCCCGAACAAGCTATCGATTAAACTGCCGTCGCCGCTCAACAAACTGCCGGGGGCCGACAAGTTGATGTTGACGCCGGCGTGCGCCAAATAGTAACTATAATCCGCATAATCACCGCTATCTCCGCCACCCAATTTCAGATCGCTGGCACGCTGATAGTATTCAATCCCGGCCTCCAGTTTCACCGCCTTTCCGATTTGCTTGGATAAGGTCAAGCCGCCACTCAGTGCGCCGAAACCCGCCAACCGAAAATCGCTGGAATAAAAACCATCGGCGCGCGGAGCCAGATAGTAAGGCGCGAAAAAATCCGCCTTCGATTGCGAGTAATAACGAACGCTGGGCGTCACCGTGATTCCGAACGGCAACGATTGCAACCATTTCATCTCAAAGGTGTGGGCGTCGATTTTCCAATCGTCGTGGTAGTAGCGGTAATCGAAATGCAGCGCCGCGTCCAGCGCCGGGAAGTAATGATTGACCCCGCCACTGAACGAAAACAGATTGCGGATGCCTGGGCGGTTTTCCCTGAACAACTCCGGACCGACAATTTCCAGCTTGCTGATGGATTTCCAATCGATAGCGGAATTTGCGCCGGTATTCGACAAGGCCAGATATTCTTCCGGGGTGATTTCGCCGCGCACGTAAACCGTCTTATAGGCGTTACTCAGAAAGCCGGATTGATGCGTGAACGAGCCGGCCAAATTCAGTAAGGTGTTCTTGTCGAACACATGCGAAATGGCTAGGTTGACGCCGTGAAACAGACTGTTGGCATTCAAGCTGGCGTAATCGGTACAGGTGCTGATTTCGCAGTCGGCCGGATGGATATGCCCCAAGCCCAGACCGGACGGGGTATGCGAATGGCCTTGGCTGCGAAATACCGCATTGCGGGTGACCGAATAACCGCCGGATAGCGTGGTCAGCTTGTCGTTGAACTCATGACTGAAATTGATGCTACCAAAGTTGGATTGAAAATCCGGCTCTTCGGACTGGCCGCCGGTGATACCCAGCGTCGTGTCGTCGAAATAATATTTGAGCCCGAGCACCGGTTGGGTGCGAGTCTCCAACGGCTGCGTCTGAAATCGCTGCACCGCTTTATCATTGGCCGGAATAAAGGCATTCAATGCCGCGTCAAAGCCGGCCAAGCTGGCAAGTTGCTGGTTGTTACTCAGTACTTCCAACGGGATGTCATTGCCATAAACCAATGCGTCGGCATCGTTCAATGCGTTAAGTATGCTGTTATACGCGTCTTGATACGGCGTCGATGTCTGCAACAAACTCTCGGTACCCGATAAAGTCGCCGCCGAAACGGCGGATGCCGCGGATACCAAGTCGGCATAACCCTTGCTGTTTTGGGTCGTGGCGATCGCTATCGGCTGATCCGTGATAGCGGACGGCAGATTGTAAGCCGGCGACGCCCCGGTGTAGGTATCTCGATCCAGGCTAAAACTGAACTCTATTCGGTCGTTCAGCGGTATCAGACCATCCACGTGAAAGATTTGGACGTTCATCCGCCCGCTGCTTTCCTGATAATAGCCGTACTCGGTATTGCCCTCGGCCTGTGTGGACGGCACGCCGGCTGAGCAATCCAGCCCCGGCAAACTCAGCGCGGCGGTCGTCAGAGCGGCCAGCGCCGTGGATTTTTCACGGTTAATTACAGCCACAACCGCCTCCCGATCCAGAGCGGCCGCCTTGCGCCGCCTCCCTGCTGGTAAAGATATGGTCGCGGATGTGGTTCAGATTGGGGCTTGGGTCCAGCGACATAATGTCCTTGGCCATCACGCCTCGTTCCCACGGCGCCACCTCGGCGCAACCTTGGCAACCCAGCCACGCCAGGGCTAGATACAACGCCGGCTTTGATTTTCGTTTGTTTTCCATGAAGATTACTCCGCCAATAAACCGGCAATCTTTTCCGAAAGCGCGGCTTGATCCTCTTCCCGAAACCCTAAATGTACATAACGAATCTTGCCGGCCTTATCGACAAGATAGGACGACGGCATGGCCTTGACTTGAAACGCGCTCGGACAGGCACCTTCCGCGTCGAAGGCGATCGGATAACCGACAGGATGCTGCTCGATAAACTGGCGGGCTTGTTCGGTATCTTCGTCGACGTTAATCGCCACGATTTGCAGCCCTCGCGGTTGAGACTGGCGGAACAACCGATCGAAAAACGGCATCGACTTCAGGCAAGGTCCGCACCAGGTCGCCCAAAAATCCACCAACACCACCTTGCCGCGATAGACGGAAAAATCCAGTGTTTCCTTGTCGGTAAAGCTCGCTTTACAGGACGGTAGCGTTTGCCCCACGTCCGCGGCGATAACGTTTGCAGGCAGCGCACTGCCCAACCCCAAAATTAACAAGAACCAACAATAGTTTTTTTTCATAAATTGCAACAAAGCTCAACAGGCCTTAACGAAAGTTGAAAGCGGAATTAATTTGCGTCGCGAACCAAACGCACATAATGACCGGACGTTTTGGCATTCAAGACATAGCCGCCGTCCTCGAACGATACCCCCCAAGCGTTGCCGCCGGACGAATCGGAATTGGACCAATAATCCGCCGTTTGACTATTCGGATAAAAATCGTAGTCGATCAGCCGCGTGACTCGTGCCGACACATCATCGCTTCTCGCGCCAATCAGACTCAGCAATTCTTCGGCGGTCGGCAAACGCCAATCGAAGGCGCCGCATAAGCCCAAGGCGTTCACGGATTGCACGTAGGCCTGGGCTTCGCTCCAGGTGTAAACATTATCCTTATCGCGCAATCCGCCATCATCGCTTTTCACTTCCCAAACCAGACCGCTGCTATTGTCCTTGACGCAAGACCAACTGCCGCTGCTAGCTATCACCGCCACGCCGTTAGTGTTGAGTTTGGTCAAGCCGACTTGGCTTGGACTGGCGCTGACTTCGCAAGACAGCGGCGCGGTGGTCAGACTAAAGCCCATGGTCTGATTGCCGTCCAAATTTAACGGATTGCCATCGAGGGCCAGACTCCAAAGCTTGCCATGGCGACCGGACAACACGCCGGCCGCGGCGGAAACGGCAACCGAGAAGGTTTTGGTTTCGCCGATCCCCCAGTTGTTGACTGTCGTCGGCGAAATGGCGCCTATCGTCAAATTACCGGTCGCCGAACCGGGCGACAAACTGACATTGTTCAGCACCACGTTGCTGTCGTTGCGGACATCCCATTTCACGGTCCGACCGCCACCCTGAGCGATCTGGCTACCATCGACCACGACGGCGTTGTTTTCAAAGTAACGACGCACCAACACCAAATGAATATTCGGATTTGGCGTTTGCAAGCTAAAACCGATTTGCTGGCTATTGTCTAACGTTAATGGCGTTCCGCCGCCGTAACTCAAATTCCAATTTAACGCATGATTTCCGCCCAAATCGTCGGCGGGGGCCGTCACCGTAACCGAAAAGGTCTTGCTTTCGCCGCTCGCCCAACCGGCCACCGTCGCCGGCGAGATCGTCGCGACCTGCAATCCGCCGGTCGCGACGCCAGCCGTGAGCACGACGTTGTCGAGCGCGGTGTTGCTATTGTTTTTTACGACCCAATTCAGCACCTTGGACGTGCCTTGAGTGATCGAATCGCCGGCCTGATAGGCGTCGGACGTATCGCTGCCGTAATAGGTATTCAGCAACGAGACACTCACGATGGGCGCCACCGCAAGTTGCGCCGACAACCCGCCGGGATTACCGGCGATCGGCAAACTCTGTCCGCTGTCGTAGCTGAAGCTCCAAGCCTGTTGATAACTGCCAGCCGGTATCGTCGCCGGGGCTATCGCACTAACCGAAAATTCCTTGGTAACACCGGTAAGCCAATCGTCGGTACTCTCCGGTTGAATCGTCGTATAGGTCAGACCACCACTCCCGTTCCCGGCAACCAACGCGATTTTGCAAGAACTGATACCGCCTTCCTTCGCGCACAAGGTGTAGCCACTATCGTTGCGCACGTTCCACGTTAACACTTGGGTCTGACCGGCGACTATCGCTTGATTGGCGCTAAAGTTTTGCGAGACCAGCGTCAAACTCGGCGCGTTCGGCACGACGGTGACGCTGACGACCGCGTACGCCTTGGGCTTGGCTTTGTCGGTCACGGTCAACATGAACTTGAGCGTGCCGGCAACCGACGGGCTGACAAAGGTGACGGACGCGCGATTGGCGTTGCGCAACTTGACTTTCTTTCCGCTGATCTGGCGCCATTGCCAGCGCTTGACGGCCTTGGTCACATTCGAAGCGCTGCCGCTCAACGTCACCGTGGTGTTGTAGAGCACGGTCTGATTTGAACCGGCACTGGCGGACAAAGCGGCCCAACTGCTCTTGACCGGCCACGCCAGCAAACACAAAACGAGCCAGATTAGGCGAAACCAAGCTTTACAAGTCAAAAATCGATTCATAGTCACCACAGCCAAGCTTACTTTATACGATCGGATCGTCAGCCCACCGGACGATTCCGAGGGACCAAGTTGTTGTTACTCGGAAAATCATTGAGCAACGTTCCGCCCCCCACGGCGGAACGCCACCAACTGCGGCAAACGCCGCTCCCGCGTCCATCTTTTCATTCTCCGGGGCGAAAACCCATTCATGACCGTTAGGTCTTAAAGCACCAGTAATTCAGGTGCGATTCGTTCCATGAAAATTTTCCGGTAGCTCTCGGCCTTCCTGACCTGCATGCTTTCCATCGGATTGTAATCGTCGCTAATCACGATGCCGCCGGCATCGGTCATCGCGTATTCGTGCTCGGATAACCATTGAATCGGCCGGGCGAGCTCGGGTTTATCGCGATCGAACTCGATGCCTCCGCTCGAAGCCAGGAAAATAAAGTCGGTAAACTCGCCTTTTTCGGTGGTAAACACCCGAATATGGGGAAACAGGGTAGCCAGCGTTTTATAGACCGAAGTCACCGCGTTCGCGCCTTCCCCTTGCGTGAAACCGACATAGTTCAGCGCCAGAATGCCTTGCTCGTTCAACATCGCTTTCAAACCGCTCAACATCTCGACCGTAAGCATATGCGTCGGCTCGGAGCCGCCGGTGAAACAGTCGTGGATAATGAAGTCGTAGCGTTTCTTAAGCTTTTTGACTTCGTAGCGGGCATCACCCACCAAAAATTCGCCGGTCGGCTGGAAATTGAAATAATTTTTCGCGGCGTCGGCGACAACCGGATCGATTTCTATCGTGTCCGTTGCCAGTCCCTTAGCCTTTAAATCGCGCGCGACATGGCCGCCGCCCAAACCGATCAGCAAGGCTTGACTGGCCTCGGGCCGGAACAACGGCGGCACCAAACCCAATATCACTTGATACCCCAGCAAACTGCGACCTCGGGCTTTTTCCACCGCGCTCAAAACCGAAGAATCGGACAGCAGCAAGCGAAAACCCTTGCGCTCGTCGTCGACCACTCTAACCCAACCGTAGATACTTTCCTGTTCGTGCAACACGTTAAATCCGCCGACCGATTTGACGGTCTTGGCATAGCCATTCGCCGCCAACGTACAGGTCAGCGCGGCCACCAATACCACCGAAAACGTCGCCCCGCCGGTTGACGGTGCGAACCGGTCGAAAACCAATAAACCAACCACCACCACCAATAAGGCCAGACTCAAGCAAAAAACGATCGCGCGAGTACCGAATGCCGGCAGCAAATAGAAAGCCAGCAAAAGCGTGCCGATTACGCTGCCGACGGTGCTAACCGCATAGACGGAACCGACCGCCCTGCCCACACCCCGTAAATCGCGGGTGGCCATTTTGATCACGTAGGGGCCCACCATCGCCAGCGAAGTCAGCGGCAGCGTAAACAACAGCAACGCACTGACAAACGCGCCGCCGCGTATACCCAGGGGATTGGTCCAAATCATTACCGGACCGCTGAGGAACGGAATCAGCGCCGTGGTCACCGAAGCCAGCGCCAGAATATGCGCCAGCCGCAAGGCCGGAAAGCGATCGGACAAATAACCGCCGAGGTAGTAACCGATCGCCAACGCGATCATCGTCACCGAAATCAGCGCGGTCCAAACGTATAAACTGACTCCATAAAACGGCGCGATAATTCGCGTACCCAGCAGTTCCAATATCATCACCGCGCCGCCACTCAGGGTGACCAGGACGAATAAGGCTATCGTGCTAATTGCGCCACCCTGGACTTTAGGATCAGTCGAACCGTTATCTAGCATCTGTCAGTTACTCAGTAAAAAATCAAACCGGATTTCAAGCTCGTTTTTACATTCGGACTTGAGCGAAAAAACCGGCCATTATAAATGTTAAAACCGCAATCCGCCCGGTTGAGTCGATCCACCGAACAACTCTCCGATAATTCGGCGGGCCGATTATTAAAAACAAATTCCAAAAAACAGCATTCTCGGGCAAGCCCCCATCCGGCCAAGGCCAATTGACCTCGAATAGCTCGCTAACAAATCGTTGTAACCAAAAATGAAATCTAAAGCAAAACGAGCGCCCGCCCCCGTATTTCCAGGCGGAACGCTCGTAAATGGGGCCGGTATCCGGCCTTCCCACTTTCGGACTAAACCGACTCTCCCTCGCGATTAAGCGTTGCGAGCGCGGCGTTTCATGCCCAAGAAGCCCATCAACGCGCTACCAAACAACCAAACCGCACCAGGAACCGGCACAGCGGTGACAGTTAGGTCGATGTCCATGGTTCTGGCGAGTCGCAGAGCGGCGTAATCGTTTCCGTAAGTTGTACCGTTGCAATCGGAATCAC
>NZ_JBYMAP010000174.1:0-8514 GCF_057766305.1 Methylomonas sp. BG-2
GTCCGAAGCCGTGGAAATTGATTCAGCAATCGCCTGTTCATGCAAAATGTCGTTGTAAATTTCAAATCTCCGGGCATGCTATCTATCCCGTACGACACGCTCCATTCGAATGACGGTTAGAATTCCCGGTGAATTATTCCGGGTATATTAGTCGATTGTCGTAAAGTCGGGGCTGAGCAGAACGCTCAAATCGCGTTTCGCTCGCGCGGATGGAACGCCTGTCCGATAAACCTAGTCTCCTAACTACGCGGATTAAACTATCGGGCACTGTCCGCCGTTTTGCTGGCGGATTCACAAATTAAGGCTATATTGTTGGTTTTTAGACTGACGTTTGCCATGCGAAGGTTCATCGAAGGAATCGCATGAAGACTTAACGACAGCCTAACCAAAACGATAGACTCGATGACGAACGCCTATTCGGCGGCGGTTGACCGGCTTAATTCCACGAGGAGGCTTGGCGAACCATGGCTCGACGGAAACTGCCCGATTTGCCGATGAAGCAAAAGCTACTGTATTTACAAGAGCTGACCGTGGCGCTGGCCTTACTGTTTACGTTGCCGATCACCAGCCTGACCCAGATTCATCAGGAACGCAGCCGTTTGGAAACCGAAACCCGCTCGTTGAGCACGATGGTGGGCTTTAGCGCCAGCGCGGCGTTATTGTTCGACGATGTCAAGACCGCTAACGGCGTGCTGGCGACCTTGCGCGGCAAGTCGGAGATCTTGTCGGCGCAACTTTACAGCAAGGATGGCCTATTGTTCGCACAGTACCCCGGTATTGGGGCGGCGCCGGAAATTCCGCGAGACTTGAACGACGCCCGGCTGCACATCGCGACGGACGGTTGGCGGTTGACTGAACAGGTCTTGCTGTACCCGGTTAGCGGCGAGGGTCCCGAAATCATCGGACATCTGCGAATGGTCGTCGATTTGCGGCCAATGTGGCGCACGGTACTGATCAACATGGCCCAGCTATTCGGTGCTTTGTTGACTGCGGTGGTACTGGCGGTATTGTTCGGGCGTAATTTGGCCAAGTCCATCGCCGCGCCCCTGACCGCCTTGTCGTCGTTGGCCCGCAAGGTGTCACAAGACAACGATTACATGGTGCGAGCCGGCGGCGGCGGCAACGACGAAATCGGTCAATTGGTCGATAGCTTCAATTCGATGATAGAACGCCTGCAGCAGCGCGATACCGAATTGGCGAAACAGCGCGAAAACCTGGAAAAACAAGTGGATCTGCGTACCGTGGACTTACGTCGAGCCGTGGCCGAGGCGCAGGCGGCTACTCTCGCCAAATCGCAGTTCCTGGCCACGATGAGCCATGAAATCCGCACGCCGATGAACGGTGTGTTAGGCATGACTGAATTACTGTTGGGAACCCGGCTGGACGACACCCAGCGCCAATACGCGGAAACCGTGTTCAGCTCGGCCGAATCCCTGCTGACCGTGATCAACGATATTCTCGACTTCTCGAAAATCGAAGCCGGCAAATTGCAATTGGAAAACATTGACTTCAGCCTGTACGAACTGATCGAGCAGCTCTCGGCGCTATTCTGGGAACGCGCGCGCGCCAAGCATATCGAGCTGGATTGCCGCATCGACGCCAGCGTCGCCGATGCGGTTCGCGGCGATCCGCACCGCTTGCGGCAAATACTGACCAATTTATTGTCCAATGCCATCAAATTCACTGAACGCGGCTCGGTGGGTTTATACGTCGCGGCAGCGGAAAACCCATCCAACAACGCGGACCGGCGCATACCGCTAATGTTTCGAGTGGTCGATAGCGGGATCGGTATCGCGGAAGATATTCTGCCCAAGCTGTTCAAACCCTTCAATCAAGCCGACGGCTCGACCACCCGCAAGTACGGCGGCACCGGACTGGGATTGGCGATCTGCAAGGAGTTGAGCAATTTGATGGACGGTCGGATCGAAGCGCGCAGCCAGCCTGGCATCGGTTCGCAGTTCACGGTGTGTCTGCCGCTCGCCCCGGCCGGCGCAGCCCTGCCGCCGCTGAGCGTCGACCCGATATTGCGCGGGCGGCGCGCGCTGTTGGTGACCAACGGCCGGTTGGATATCGAATGTCTGTGCTTGGAACTGTCCGAACTTGGCGTCCATTTCAAGCTGGCCGCGAACGAAGCTTCCGCCCTGTTGCGTCTGGAGGAGGGAGCCAAATCCGGCATTTTTTACGATTTCATCCTGTTCGATGCCGCGGTCTTGGACGTCGGCGCGTTAAACGAACGTCTGCAAACCTTACCGCGTCTGGCCTCGAGCCGAGCGATCGAAATCAGCGCGGCCAACGGTCCCGACCCGAACCAAGCGCCGCCGGACTGGCCGGTTTTATACCAGCCCGTTCAACGCCGCGCCCTCAGAGAGGCGTTATTGCGGGGGGTTAACGGTAAACCCAGTATCGCGGACTTGGTGGCGATCCGTTGCGACCGACGACGGGTATTGTTGGCGGAGGACAATCCGGTCAATCAAAAGGTCGCCAAGGCCATGCTTGACCAATTGGGCTATCGGGTCAGGATTGCCGACAACGGCAAATCCGCGCTGCATATTTACGAATCCGAGCCGATCGACTTAATTTTAATGGACTGCATGATGCCGGAAATGGACGGCTATTCGGCCGCCCGAGTGATTCGAAACATCGAACGCGAGCAAGGCGGCGCGCGAATCCCGATCATCGCGCTGACCGCCAATGCCATGGAGGGCGACCAGCAAAAATGCCTGGACGCCGGCATGGACGACTATTTAAGCAAACCGTTTTTGCAGCAAGCGCTGGCGAGCAAAATCGGCCGCTTTCTGCCGCTTCCCGGCAACGGCGAATCGCCGGCCCGCCGGCCCGCCGATAAGGACCCGGACAAGCTGGATAACGGCGCGCTCGATACTTTACGACAGATCGGCGGCAATCAATTAGTCGAAGAAGTCCTCGATCTATTCCGCCAGAATGCGCTTGAGCAAATCGACTTAATCGCCAGCGGTCTGCGCGAACAAAACCCGCAAGCGGTGCGCTTCGCCGCGCACGCGTTGAAATCGGCGGCCGCCAATATCGGCGCCAGGGGGTTGTCCGAGCAGGCGAAAGCGATCGAGCACGCGGCCCGCGACAATACGCTGGATTTTGACGACCGGCTTGCCCTGACCTTGCAAAACAGCTATAAACGGGTAATTGCAAGGCTTGCTAACCCGGATCCCGAATGACCTCCCCACCCTCCTCCCGCAGTCTGATACTGGTCATCGACGATGACGACATGATCCGTCTGATGTTGGCCAACATCCTGGATCGGGAAGGCTTTGCGGTGATTGGCGCCAGCGACGGCGAAACCGGTCTGGAGCGCTTGGCGGCGGATCAACCCGATCTGGTGCTGCTGGACGTGATGATGCCCGGTATCAGCGGCTTCGACTGCCTGCAACGCATACGCGCCGTTCCGGAAAAACGCTTGCTCCCCATCGTGATGCTGACCGGCATCGACGATCTGGAATCGGTCAATCGCGCGTTTCAGCTTGGCGCCACCGATTTCGTCGCCAAACCGATCAGTTGGGCCACCCTACCGCACCGTTTGCGTTATTTGCTGCGCTCCTCGGCGGCCTTGGCCCAACTGGCCAGAAGCGAGGCCGAGTTGCGTAAGGCGCAAAAAATCGCCCAGTTAGGTAGTTGGGAATGGTGGATCGACGCCGACAAAATGGTTTGGTCGCGCGAGGTATTCAATTTACTCGGCGTCTCTCCCCAGGACTTCCAAGGCCGTTGTCAAGATTTGTACTCGGCGGTGCACCCCAGCGAAGTGGGGATATTACGGCAGGCCATCGACCTATGCCTGAAAAATCGCCGCCAATTTCGGCTCGACCTGCCGGTCCTCCATCGCGACGGCGGGGAGCGTATCGTGCATGTCCAGGGCGAATTGGTCGTCGACGGCGAATCGGCGCCCCGGATTCAAGGCACGCTGCAAGACATTACCGAACGCCGCCATATCGAGGAACGAGTCAGGTTTTTATCGTATTACGATCCGTTGACTGGACTGCCTAACCGGACGCTGTTTCGGGAAATTCTGGCCGAGGCGATGGTGCAATGCAATCACCAGCATAGCCGGATCACCACCTTGTTCGTCTGCATAGACCGCTTCAGCCGCATCAACGAAACGCTGGGGCCCAGAGCCGGCGATCACGTCCTGAAAATGTTCGCCGACCGTTTGGTCGCCGAAGTTCGCGACAGCCACGGCAAGGGCGGCGGCGCCTTCGGCGGCGAATCCACGGTGTCACGTTTGGGCGGCAACGAGTTCACGATTTTGCTGAAACACGCCGACGACGATCAGACCGGTGTACGGGTGGCACGGCAAATTCTCAGAACGCTGGAACCCGCCTTCCAAATCGACGCGATCGAGCTATTCCTGGGCGTCAACATCGGTATCGCGGTTTATCCAGGCGACGGTGGCGACGAAGACGCATACATTAAAAACGGCGAGTTCGCGATGCACCATGCCCGCGAACAAGGCCAAAATACCTATCAATATTTCAGTAAATCGCTGAACGCTGTCGCGTTTCAGAAGCTGTCCATGGAAAACAGCCTGAGGCGCGCGCTGGAGCGCAATGAATTGCTGCTGTTTTACCAAGCCAAGGTCGATATGCATCGGCAGCGCGTGGTCGGCGGCGAGGCCTTGATACGCTGGCGTCATCCGGATCTGGCATTGGTGGCGCCGTCGCAGTTCATCCCGATCGCCGAAGAATCCGGGCTGATCGTGCCGATCAGCAATTGGGTACTGGAGACGGTATGCCGGCAAATCCGCGAATGGCAAGATCGCGGTATCAGCCCGACAATGGTGATCTCCGCTAACGTGTCGGCCAACCAATTGCACCAACCGGGCTTCGTCGGCCATGTCCGCAACGCGCTGGCGATGGCCGGCATCGCGCCGGAGTGTTTAAAACTGGAGTTGACCGAAAGCATGTTGCTGGAACACGTGGACGAAGCGCTGGTCACGCTGCGCGAATTGCGCGCGCTGGGCGTGAAGACCAGTATCGACGACTTCGGTACCGGCTATTCGTCATTGTCCTATTTGAAAAAACTACCGATTTCGGAGCTGAAGATCGACCGCTGCTTCGTCCGCGATTTGCCGGATAACGAAGACGACGTGGCAATCACCACGGCAATATTGGCGCTGGCGCGGGCGTTGACGCTGGAGGTTATCGCCGAGGGCGTCGAGAACCAAGCGCAGGCCGACTTTCTGATGGCCGGCGGCTGCCATATCGCCCAAGGCTTTATGTATCACAAGCCGGCGCCGGCCGACGAATTCTTCGACTTCGTTGCTCGTTTCAACCACTCCACATTGGCGGACAATAATCCCTAAAACAATTCCCAGATCGGCTCCGCGCCCAGCGGCAACGGCGCCAGGCGGCCCAGTTCCAAGTATTGGTTTTCGGGGGCGTGAAAGTCGGAGCCGACCGATGCGCGCAATTGATGCTTGGCCGCCAATTCTTGACTAAAGCGAATATCGTCGCCGCTGGCCCGGCCGGTTACCACCTCGACGCCCTGCCCCCCAGCCGCTTTGAAAGCGACCAGGGCTTTGTTGATCCATTTGTTACTCAACTTGTAGCGCAGCGGGTGCGCCAGAACCGCCAAGCCGCCGGCCGCGTTGATCCAGCCGACGACTTCGGCCAAGCTCGCCCATTGGGTTGCCACATAGGCCGGTTTGCCCTTGCTTAGATAGTAGTCGAAGGCATCTTGTTGAGTTTTCGCGCGGCCGACGCCGACCAAAAAATCGGCGAAATGCAAGCGGGTGATTTCGCCGCCGCGCGCGGCGCGCGCCACCGCTTGAAAAGCGCCGTCTATGCCTTTTCTGGCCAGTTTGTCGGCAATTTTCCTAGCCCGCTCGACCCGCAAATCCTGCTGTCTGGCAACGCCATCGACCAGCGAGGGGTGGCTCGGATCAATATTCAAGCCCACCACGTGCAAGCAATGGCTTTCGAAACTGGCCGACAATTCGATCCCTGGAATCAAACGCAGGCCCAATTCGGCCGCGACGGCCCGCGCTTCGGCCAAGCCGGCGGTCGTATCGTGATCGGTCAGCGCCAAAGCGGTAACGCCGCGGGCATGCGCCCGGCGTACCAATTGACCCGGCGTCAATACCCCATCCGACGCGTTGGAGTGGCTGTGCAAATCGTAGACGGCGGCGCTCATTGGTAATCGCCGTAGAGTTTGGCGTACAACCCGTTTTGCTGGATCAAGGTTTCGTGCTTGCCCTGCTCGCAGATTTTGCCTTGCTCGAAGACGTATACATGATCGGCCTGTTTTACCGCGCTAAGCCGGTGAGCGATAATCAGCGTGGTGCGGCCCGCCAAAAACTCCGCCAACGCCTGATGCAGTTTGAATTCGGTCTCGGTATCCAGCGCCGAGGTGGCCTCGTCGAGGATGACCACCGCCGGATTACTGACGATCATCCGGGCGATGGCCAGACGCTGGCGCTGCCCGCCGGACAAGCGCATGCCCTGCCGACCGACCACGGTGTCGAGGCCTTGCGGCTGCTCGCGCACCACGTCCGCCAGTTGCGCCATCGTCAAGGCCCGCCACAGATCGCTATCGGCGACGTCGCGGCCCAAGGTCAGATTGGCGCGTATCGTATCGTTGAGCAGGGCCGGATGCTGCAATACCGTGGCGACGTGTTCGCGCACCATATCCAAACCGATCCGGTCCAACGGTACGCCGTCGAAATATATCATTCCCCGGCCCGGCGGATACAAGCCGATCAAAGTCTGCGCCAACGTGGACTTGCCGCCGCCGCTGGCGCCGACCAATGCGATTTTCTCACCGGCCGCTATGTCCAGGTTGATGCCGTTCAAAACCGGCTCGTCGCGGTAACTGAAATGCAAATCGCGCACGCCGACCGAGACGGTCTTGCGGCCGGCAAACGGATTTTCAGCGTGCGGATAGTCGGGTTCGCGCTGCAGGCGGGTCAATTGGTTCACCCGCGCCAATGCCGCCTTCGCGGCGTAAAACGACTGTTGTATGCTTAAAATCTCCTGCACCGGCGCCATCATGAACCACAGGTAGCCGAATACGGCCAGCATTTCGCCGATACTGAGGTTGGAATACAGCACCATCAGCATCGCGGTGGCGCGGAAGATGTCGAAGCCGAATAAAAAGGTCAGAAAGCTGAGGCGAATCGCCGCATCGCTTTTCCAGGCGAATACCGTCGAGTGGTTCTTGACCGCCTCGGCGCTGGCCACCAACTGCCGGCAATAGTGGGCCTCGCGATTGCTGGCGCGGATCTGGTGTATCGCGTCCAGCGTCTCGCTCAACGCTTGCTGAAACACCGCATAGGCTTTGTTTTCGTTGGCTTTCAGATCCTTGACCTTCGAGCCGATGGCCTTGGCCAGATAGATCACCAGCGGGTTCAAAAAGATGATGAACAATCCCAACTGCCAGTGCATCCACAGCAAGATCACCGCGGTGCCGAATACCGTCAGTACCGCCACCAGTAACTTGCTGACTGTCGTGCCGATAAACGTATCCAGCGTATCCAGATCGGTCACCATGTGGGCGCTGACCGTGCCGCTGCCCAGGCTTTCATATTCCGACATCGACACCCGCTGTAAATGGCCGACCAGACCCTCGCGTATCCGAAATATCACATCCTTGGCGATATTGGAAAATTGCCGGGTCTGAATAATGTTCAATACCAGCGCGAACAAGCGCATCAGCAAGCTGACCAGCAAGATCACGCCGATGTAGAAAATCGGCACCCGCCATTCCGGCGGAATCAAAGGGTCCAGGGTATTGAGCACCGTGCCGGGATGATGCAGCAATACTTCATCCACCAACAGCGGCATTAACAGCGGTACCGGTACGCTGGCAAGCGTCGCCAACAAGGCGATGATATGACCGGTCAGCAATTGCTTTTTATGTTGCAGTGCGATGCGATAGATATAATGCCAGGAATACTCCTGAGGTCTTGCGGCTTGGGATGCGTTCAAGGGAATACGACTAAATCCGGTGGCTTAATAGCAAATTATAATAGCGTGGCGATCTTTACAGAAAACTTGTTACTCCCGCGCGGCTTGTCGCGGTTTCAGAGGACAGCCTGGGCCCTGCTCTGGCTGGCCTCGGTCGGCTGTTGCGCCGCCCCGCCGACTCCGTCCCAGCGCGCCGCCTTCCTGCGTGCCGAACGCGCGGTCGCCGAGAATAAGCTGGCCGATTATCAACGCTTGAACGCGGAATTGAGCGATTACCCGTTACTGCCGTATTTACGCTACCTTTGGGCCAAGTCGCATCTGGAAGACGACCAGGGCGTGATCCGTTTTCTCGACACTCACGCCAACACCCGTTACGCGGCCCCGTTGCGCAACAAATGGCTGATTCAGCTCGGCGAGCGGCAACGCTGGTCGGAGTTGTTAAGCTATTATCGCGGCAGCGAAGACCCCGAGTTGCAATGTTACGCCGGTCTGGCCTACCTACAGTCCGGCCGGAGCGACGAGGCCTTTGCGATTGCCAGACCGCTTTGGTTGAGCGGTAGCGAACCGCCGGGGTCTTGCGCGA
>NZ_JBYMAP010000175.1:0-8498 GCF_057766305.1 Methylomonas sp. BG-2
GTGCAAGCGGCGTTAACCCATGCCGCCGGCCTGGTGATCGGCGATGCCGGCGTTTACAGCCGGGACGCCAGCAGTATTTACCGGCACGGTTTCACGCCGGCGCAATTGTTGGGAATCTGTAGCGCGGAAGGCAAGGCCGCCTTCGCCGAGCAACTCGGCGTTTCGGTGCTGACCACCGACGGCAGTTATCGGCTGTATACGCTGGATGCGTCGGCCTTGGCCGCGTTCGCGCTGGAACCGGTGTGAGCGCTTGAGCCGGGCATCCCGGAAGCAGGCTCAAACCACGCGATGTCAGACGACGCTTAGCCGATGTTTTGCAGTTCGCACGGTGCGCCGCGCACGAACAGCAGCGCGCCGGATTCGGATTCGACGCTGCCGTGCCGGCTGCCGGCCGGCGCCATCTGATAGTCGCCCGGCAACAGCAGAATGTCGCCCAAATACAGGTCGCCGGACAGCATGAGACATTCTTCTTCGACCGGGTGGCTGTGTCCGTCGATGCGGCTGCCGGGGGCGAATCGGTAGAAACAGGACTCGCGTTCGCCGTCGCGATACAGCACCCATTGTTCTATGCCGGGCGATAGTTCGCGCCAGTTTGCCTCGGAATTGAGATAACAGGTTTGCGACTTGTCCGCGCCGGGCAGCAGGCCGCCCAGGATTTCCCGAATCACGCCGGGCGTATCGCCGAGCGAGGTACCGCGCAGAAAGGCCAGCGCTCCGGTATCGGAATGGATGGCGCCGTGCCGGCTGCCGGCCGGCGACACGTGGTAGTCGAATTGGCCCAATCGCAGCTCGTCCATCGTCAATTCGCCGTGCAGTACGATGCCCTCCTCCAGCCAGTTGTGGCGGTGCGGAATCAGCGAGGCACCCGCCGCGAACTCGATCAACACCGAGCCGCCCTGCGGGCCGTCCCACAGCGCTTTGTAACGCACGCCGGATTTCAAATCCCGCCAGACGCCGTGGCGGGTGCGTACCGTCAACAAACCGGCGTGACTCGCCAGACTGTCGGCGACTTTGGCCAGCAAACCTTGGCGCATGGCCGCGCGTTGCGGCGCGGCGACCGGTAGCGGCGCCAGCGCGTCCAGTAGTTGCGCGGCAATCGGCTCGGCGGCGTCGGCGGGCTTGCGGGGTGGGCTGTCGGTCATTCGTGATAATCCTCGCCTAGGTTGATCGATAAAGACTGTTGCATGCCGAGCAGGGCCCGACGGATGTGCGACTTGACCGTGCCCAACGGTAAACCGCTGCACAGCGCGATGTCCTCGTGGCTCAGTCCGCGCAGAAACGCCAGCGACACCAGTTGCCGCGGCACAGGGTCCAGCGCGGCTAGCGCGGCATGCACGCGATGGCCTTGTTGGGTGGCGGCCAATAAGTCGATCGGCGCTTGTCCGCCTGGTCCTTCGATCGCCGCCCATTCTTCCGGTTCCAACTCGGTCAGGTCCGAGTCAAATTGGCGCAGCAAGTCCAAGGCCCGACTGCGCGCGATGGTCAGGACCCAGGCTTTGACCGTGCCGCGTTCCGGATCGAAGCGCGGCGCCTGCCGCCAGACTTGCCAGAAGGTGTCCTGTACCACTTCTTCCGCGCTGGCCGGTTGTTTCAGAATGCGCAATGCCAAACCGTAAACCTGCTCGACCATCGCGTCGTACAGCGTTCCCAGCGCCGTCTGGTCTTGATCGACGATGCCGGCCAAGGCGTGCCGCAATGCGGTATCGGCCGCCGTGCCGGCGTCGCGGTCGTGAATCGGGTGGGTTTCGGTCATGTCGCCGTCGTCGTGGTTATAAAGGCTATACGCAATTCGTCCGGATTTGGATGCGGCGGAGCCGAATTGATTTTGCTGGATGCACCAAATTCATTGAATCAATTTTTATCCCAGCGGGTAGCAAACGTCGCCTGATTCCGGCGCTATCCAAAAAAGTTTCGCCGGCCTTGCATCCAAATCGCCAGACGCCCCGTAGTAGTCATTGCAGGCCAGGCACCGTTTCGCGCTAGCGTCGTCCGGTCGCCGCCGAAGCTTGCATTTTACCCACGACGAGGACATTCATATGAAAACACGACTCTACGCGGCGGTCCTGTGCGGCTGCCTGATCGGCGGGCCGGCCGGGGCCGCCGATTTTGATTTTGCCGGCAACTTCAGCCAGGACAACTCGGTGGTCCGCTTCGATTTTAGCATCGCCAATCCCGGCAACGTGACGCTGTTTACGTCATCGTGGCTGACGGGCGGTTTCGATCCGATTTTGACGCTTTGGGATGCCAGCGGTCAACTGCTGGCCGAACAGGACGACGGCAACGGCGGCGGCAGCGCATTCTCCAACGGTGCGCTGTTGAATTACGGCGAATTCGACAGCTATCTGACGACCAACCTGCTGGCCGGCGACTACATCGCCACCTTGACGCAGTACGACAACTTCGCGGTATCCGGCGCGTTGGCCGACGGATTTTTGCGCGATGCCGATCCCTGGTTCACCCAGGTGTTCGGATGCAGTAACGCTCAGTTCTGCGAGGGCTCGCTGGTCGACAGCAACGGCGATTTGGTCGAGCCCAACCGCACGGCGGCCTGGGAATTCCATATTGTCGGCGTTGATGCCGCGCAAGCCGCGACGGTTCCGGAGCCGCCGACCGCGATGCTGTTGTTGGCGTCGGCGCTGTTTTTTGGGTTGGGCCGCTGGGCGCAACCGCGCAACCGGGGCGGCTTGACCTCGGCCACTGTTTAAACTTTCGGGAGTATCACCATGAAATCGATAAATCGCTATAAGCTAAGCCTGATCGCCGCGTTGCTCGCTTGCGGCGCGCCGTCCGCTCATGCCGCCAATCACCGCGAAGCGCCGTTGACCGCGCTGGATACCAAGGCCGACATTACCGACTGGTTTGCCTTTGTCAGTTACGACGATCCCAGCAAGGTGACGATGATCTTGAATGTCGATCCGTTGCTGGAACCGAGCAACGGCCCGAATTATTTTCCGTTCGATCCGGAAATCCTCTACGAAATGAAAGTGGACAACGATTTCGACGCCGAGGAAGACCTGACTTTGCAGTTTCGTTTTAAAACCGAATCGCGCTTGCCGGGCGTGTTCACGAGCTTCGTCGGTATCGGCGACGGCTTGAACACGCCGTTCAATTCGCCGGCGCCGCTGCCGGCCGGCACGCCGCTGGTGCCGGCGGCGATTACCGCGCTGGACGGCCCCGGCTCGGAAGGCCTGGGTCAGCGGCAGAGCTATACGGTGACGCTGATCAAGGGCAAGGGTAAAAACCGCCAGGTGATCGAGCTGAGCGGCGGGCAAAAACTCTACGCGGTGCCTTCCAACGTCGGGCCGCGCACGATGCCGGATTATCCGGCGTTGGCCAAGCAAGGCATTTACGACTTGACCGGCGGCATTAAAGTGTTTGCGGGCACGGTTGACGATCCGTTTTACATTGATTTGGGGGCGGCCTTCGATACCTTGAATTTTCGGAGCGGTGCCTCCGGAGTCGGCGTGCCCGGCGTGCTGAGCGATGCCCAAAGCGCCGACGACGCGCGTAACTTCGCGGCCGACGATGTGGCCGGTTTCAACGTCAATTCCATCGCCGTCGAACTGCCGATCGCGATGTTGACCCAGGACGGCAAATTGCACGGCGCCAACGAAGCTTTCGCGGTCGTCGGCACCTATGCCACCACCTCGCGGCCGCGCACTAAATCCTATGCCGAAAAACCCGGCGGCCGGCCTAAA
Organism: Methylomonas sp. BG-2; assembly: GCF_057766305.1. Classification (NCBI taxonomy): domain Bacteria; kingdom Pseudomonadati; phylum Pseudomonadota; class Gammaproteobacteria; order Methylococcales; family Methylococcaceae; genus Methylomonas; species Methylomonas sp. BG-2. The sequence continues at coordinate 3,699 of NZ_JBYMAP010000175.1, forward strand.
TTGGCCAACGCTTATACGCAAATTCAACGGATGGGCAACCCGCTGGTCAACGAACTGCTGATCGGTACCGGCGACAAGGACAAATTCAGCATGAGCGAACCCAAGCAAGACGCCGATTATGCCGGCTACGTGCTGGATCCGCTGATTGCCCGGGTGTTGAACGCCGGCACGGGCGGACAATTGCCGGTACCGGCGCCGCCGCGGGTCAAGCCGGATCAGCCGGGTTTCGATTTGGGGCCGCTGGTGTTTTACGCGGCGCCGATTTGCCCGGCCTGCACCAGCGAGCAGCGCGGGCCGATCGCCGATCTGCTTAGGTTGAATACCGGCATCGCCCCGGCGTCCGCGACTGCGCGCAAACGGATGGGCTTTTTGGCGGGCGATAGCGCGGGCTTTCCGAACGGCCGCCGGGTATCCGACGACGTGCTCGACATCACCGCGCAAGCCGCGGTCGGCGTGCTGCGCGCCGGCTTTGGCGCCTTCCCCAACAATCGGGTCGGCGATGGGGTCAACGCCAACGACCGACATTATCAGGAGAGTTTCCCCTACGTGGCCTTTGCCAATAGCGGCCGGCAAAGCCGGCACGTCGATCCCGGCGAAGCCGGTTGCGCCGACAGCCTGACTTCGGCGGCGGCCAATTGCCCGGAACAGTAGTCGCCCGGTCGGCGGGGCGCCCAAGCCCGGCGCCCTGAGTTTCTATACAACAATCAGCCTAAAAAATGCAGTTGGCGTGTTTTAGGCCGTTCGTGCTGAGCAACGTCGAAGCATGGACGGCCAATAAAATGTCCACCTGTTGGGCTATTGAAAATTCCCGCTCTCCCGTCGACAAGGTTCTCCTGAGCGTAGCCGAAGGGCTCAGGGCGAACGGGATTTTTCGAGGTTCAACTGCTCTTTTTAGGATCAAGCATCGCGTTTGGCTTCGGACCGAAATGCTGACTTTGGAGCCGCGTTCCGAGCCAGACGCGTGTTCAGCGAATGAAACCGAACAGGAGCTATCGATGAGACATTTACTATTGACGGCGCTGCTGGTGTTCGGCCCTGCCGCCCGGGGCCAAGCCTTTGTACCGGCGGACGACGATCAGGTTTTGGAAGTGTTGCCGGAGCGCGGCGGCGATACTCGGCTTCGGGCGCTGCGCGAGCAACTGCGGGCGGCGCCGGACGACCCGATTCTTACGCTACGGATGGTGGAGCGCTACATCGCCTTGGGGCGGGCGGAGGCCGATCCGCGCTACTTCGGCCGTGCCGAGGCGGTGTTGGCGCCGTTGGCTCGCTCGAATCCGTCGGCGGAGACGCTGACCTTGCGGGCCGTGCTGGCTCAGAATCGCCACGATTTTTCGGCGGCGTTGGCCGATTTGCGGCGAGCGCTGGCTTTACGGCCCAGGTTGACCGGGGCCTGGCTGACACAGGCGGCGGTTCATCAGGTACAGGGGCGCTATTCCGAGGCGCTGCAAAGCTGTCTGGTCGTCAGCCGCCAGGCGGCCGGTTTGGCCGGGCGAGTGTGTGTCGAGTCGGTGTTGGCCGACAGCGGCCAACTCGAACCGGCCTACCGGCGCTTGGCCGGTCTGTTGTCGGTTGCCGGGCCGGAGCCGGCCGAGGAACGGCAGTGGGCCTGGACCGTGCTGGCGGAAATGGCGGAACGGCTGGGCGATGCCGAAGCCGCCGAACACCACTATCGGCAGGCCTTGTCCATTGGCCGGCTAAGTGCGTACTCGCTGGCCGGATTTGCCGACTTTTTGCTGGATAGACAGCGGTTTGCCGAAGTGGTCGCGCTGTTGGCCGAGGAACAGCGCGCCGACGGATTGTTATTGCGGCTGGCTTTGGCGGAACGGCGGCTGGGGCGCTCGGAAGCCGAAGAACATCGGCGGACGCTGGCGGCGCGTTTCGCCGACAGCCGCCGTCGGGGCGATACCAGTCACCAAGGCGACGAAGCCCGGTTCGAATTGCAATTGAACGGCGAACCCGAACAGGCTTTGGCGCTGGCCGCCGCCAATTGGCAAGTGCAACGCGAGCCGCGTGATGCCCGCATCTTGTTGGAAGCGGCGATCGCGGCCGGCCAGTTCGAGGCTGCTCGCGACGTGTTGGCGTTTTTGGCCGGAACCGGCTTGGAAGATGCGCGTTTGCGGGAGTTGACGGCGCGCGTCGCCGGGAGGTTGGCATGAAGCGGTGGTTAGCCTTTCTGATATTGATCCTGGGCAGTTGCGCGGCCTCGGCGCACAAAGCAAGCGATGCGTATTTGAGCTTGACCTGGAACGGGGAGCGCTGGGTCGGCCGTTGGGACATGGCGCTACGCGATCTTCAGGAGGCGGTCGGTCTGGACCTGGACGAAGACGGTCGCATTGCCTGGCGGGAGTTGCGCGAGCGCGGCGACGCCGTCGCGGCAAATGCGCTAAGCCGCTTGAACATCAGCGGCGACGGCCGGGCTTGTCGCTTGGTCAGCGAAGGTTTGCGGGTCGATCAGCATAGCGATGGTGCTTATGCGGTACTGGATTTTCAGACGGATTGTCCGGCGACCGTGCGGCAAGTCGTGGTGGATTACCGCTGGTTTTTCGAGTTCGACGCGCGCCATCGTGGCTTGTTTAGTTTGGTCGGGCCTGGCGGTGCGCGCGGCGCGGTGTTTAGTCCCGAGCAAGCGTCTCAACGGTTTGAGCTCGTCGCCGACGGCGGCATCCGGTCGGCGCTGGCGGCGTTTATTCGGGAAGGGGTGACGCACATCTGGGCCGGCTACGATCATTTGCTGTTTTTGTTGAGCTTGCTGTTGCCGGCGGCCTTGGCGCGCGACGGTAGGGTTTGGCGGCGCAAGTCGAGTCTCGCTGAAATCGGTGCGGATGTGTTGGCGGTGGTAACGGCGTTCACGCTGGCCCACTCGCTGACGTTGGCGCTGACCGTTTGGCATTATTTGGCGCTGCCTAGTCGCTGGGTCGAAGCGGCGATCGCCGCTTCGGTGGCGGTCGCCGCGCTGAACAACATTTATGCTTGGTTTACCGAACGTCGGGTGTGGTTGGCCTTCGGTTTCGGTTTGATTCACGGCATGGGCATCGCCGGGGTGCTGTTGGACCTGGCATTGCCGAAATCCGGGCAAGCGGCGGCCTTGCTGGGGTTTAATCTCGGCGTCGAATTGGGGCAATTGGCGATTATCGCCGTCGCGTTGCCGTTAATCTATTGGGGTAGCCGGCAACGCTATTATCCGGTCTGGGTCCTGAAATACGGGTCGACCGGAATTGTCGGCTTAGCGCTGGTCTGGCTGGTCGAACGCGGTTTGGATGTGGCGATATTGCCGAGTTGACCACAGCGCAGTTGCCGTCGGCATAACGATGCCTGCCTTCGGGAGCCGGTTGCGGTCGGGAAGCGATTCGCTGCGTTGGCGTACGGGAGCGGAATAGCTCCGGTTAGGTTTTGGTTTCGATGACCAGGTTTTTTTGCGGCGATTGCGGCGGGATGGGGTGGGTGGCGTTGGGATACCAAGCCAGGATCTGTTTCACGTAATTCTGGGTTTCGGCGTAGGGTGGAATGCCCTTATAACGCTCCACGGCCTTCTCGCCGGCATTGTATGCCGCGAGAACCAGATCGACCTTGCCTTCGAAATGGCGTAGCAGCCAATGCAGATATGCCGTGCCGCCCTTGATGTTTTGCACGGGATTCCAGGCATCCTTGATGCCGAAGCGCTCGGCGGTTTCGGGTATCAATTGCATCAGGCCCTGGGCGTTTTTGCCGGAAAGCGCGGTCGGATTGAACGCCGATTCGGCTTTGATGACCGCCATCACCAATTGCGGGTCTATGCCGTAGATCGGCGCGATTTGATTGACCCAGGCCTCGACGATTTGCCGGTTGGGGTTGTTGTCGGTCACCGTCACCGTCACGACCGGTTCCGGGTGGCAGGTGGGGTCTTCGGCGGCCGGAGCGTCGCCGAAGCGGTTCAACATCGCTTGGGCGTGATTGTCGCCGCGATCGGCGGCTTGTTTGAACCAATGGCTGGCCAGCGCCAGATCCCGTTTGACGCCGCGGCCGTTGAAATACATGAAGCCCAGGCCGTAAGCCGATTCGCTGTCGCCGGCCAAGGCCGCCTTGCAGTACATTTCGAAGGCTAATCCGTAATCCTGTTTGATGCCGCGGCCGTGCTCGAAATCGGCGGCGGTCTGGCGCAGTTGGGCCAAATTTAACGGGGCGGTAACGTCGGCGACGGAGGGTTGCGCGGTCGCGACTAACAGGCCAATCAGCGGAAAATATTTCAGGTTCATCATGTTCTCGTTCTGTATTGCTGAGACTGGGTTTTCGCAAACCCGGCCGGAAAAGAACGGCGACCGTTCTCCAAGCTTCCAGCTACCGTATACATGGCAAGTGCTTAATCGCCCGAAAGGCTGCATCGCCTGCAATGGCCGATCTTACAAAATCGTAAGGTCGCGCTTGAAATGGTTATGGGTCCGTCTAGTATCAATCTCAGCTTGAGAACCAGTTCAAGTTTTTCGTACTATAGCGAGCGGCAATCTCGCTTGACATTGCCCAGATGGGCAGTATTTTGGTCGAAACTATATCACACGACAATTAGCGGCGGAATTGCTCGGCGATGCTCCGGGCCGGTAACGACGCGTCTGGACCAAGCTCGCCGTCCGCGCCATCCAAGGCTTGCATGGGCGTTCGACTGAAGCTTAGAGTTAATTTGGCGGTCGTCGATATTGTCGATCGGCCTGCAGTTTTTCGCATTGATCCGGAGGTATTGGCATGTCTGTATCCAAATCGCTTTTTCCGTTGAGCTCGTTACTGTTGATAAGCCTGGTTTCGGCGTCGCCGTCATGGGCCGGCGCAATT
>NZ_JBYMAP010000176.1:0-8453 GCF_057766305.1 Methylomonas sp. BG-2
GACAAGACCGAGGCAGCGGAAAAATGCTTGGTTTGCTTCGTGGCGAGCCCGCTGCACCAGGCTTGGGAAACGCCGGTCGGACACGAACGGAATCAACTGACTCTACGCTTCATCACCGGGCGAGACGTGCCTCCCGGATTTGATAGCCGCTTCGCCCGATTTCGCACCGGCAGCCCCTAACCCGGCGAACCGAACTCTAACGAATATTGGCGACGACGTCGATACCGTACAGATGCTTCAACTCGGCCTCGGCCACCAGATAATCGAACAACTTATCGAGGCGTTGGGTTTGGGTTGCATCCAGATTGCTCTCCAGATTCCGGTATTCCATCGGGTTCATCGTGCCGAGTTCCAGACTCTTACGGCCGGCTTCCAGTCGGCGCTCCTGAACCTTGCGCAATTTATCCAATAAATCGATCTGCTCGGTCAATTTGGTCAATTTGTTTTGAAATTGCCGGGACTGGCTACGGGTATCGTCAATCGCGCCGCGTAATTGCTCGTCCAACATGGTCTTGTCGTGAGCCGCCACCTTGACGGCGGCATCGCGGGCCTCGAAATTGGGCAGCTCAACCTGCACTTCGACGCCAACGGTGACCAAGTCGTTGATTTCCCTGGATTGCGAGGTACCCACCGATTTGATGTAAGGACTGTAGCCGGCCCAGGTCGAAACGCTGGGTTTCCAGACATCTTCGTGCTTGTCAATTTCGACCGCTTGTTGGACGATCTGAATATTGACTTCCTGGGTTTGAAACTGCAAGGCCCTATCGATATCGTAGGCGTGCGCGTCGTTCTTGCCCGGCTCCAGCGGATAGTCGTCCAACTCCAAGCCGGTGGCGCCTTTAAGATCCAGCCAACCTAGCAATTCGGTCATTTTGTTGTCCATCGCCTCGCGGGTATCGCCGGCGGTCAATTGCTGGTTCAGCAAATTACCTTCCTCGATCACGACGCCGACTTCGGAAGCCCGGCCCAATTCGAAATTGCGTTGCTGGGTTTTACTCTGGTCGCTGATCGCCTCGAGTTTGCGGGTTTCGATCTCGAGTTTATGTTTCTGCACCAAGGCCGCCAGATAGGCCTTGTAAACCGAAAACATGACATCCTGTTCGGTACGGTTCAAACGCGCCTCGGCCAATTGGATACCCAAACGGCTTTTCGCCGCTTCGTATTTGAATTCGGATTTGTACCACCAAGGCGCGGTCCAGCGCAGGCTCATGTAGGTGCGTTCCGAATTGGAGCGAATAGCGGTGGGATTGGTCGGGTCAACATTGACCACATTTTCGATCTGACTGGTATCGCCGAACTGATAACTCTCGTTGACGGTGAACTCCACCTCGGAAGCATATTTGGCATCTTCAGCGTCGTAGTTCAAACGCGCCGACTGCACGTCTCGACGCGCCTTGACGACCGACGGATTGTGGCATAACGCCATTTTAATCGCGCCCGGCAAACTCAAGCGTCCCACCGACTGGCGAGGCACGCCCTCGCAAAATGCGGGCGCGGCGACTTCACCGCCGCCGGCTTCCGCGTCGTCACCATACGGCCACGCCAGGGCCGAGGACATGCCCGCGCAGCTCAGCGCCGCGCCGATCAGTCCAGCCCGAATCCATGCGCCCATTCCGGCCTCGGTTTTGCCTAGACAACTCTCCCGAATCTCGGCCCGAACCTCGGGTTTGGCATTCATCATCGCTGATTTTCTGTTCATCATTCCTCGAATTTGACTTTATCGCCGGACTGCAAACCGACCTGTCCGCTCAATACGACGCGTTCCCGCTCGCCGAGCCCGGACGAAATCGCCACCATGCCATCCATGCTGGTGCTGTAGGTAACCTGTTTCAACTCCAAACGCCGCTCGGCATTGACCGTCATTACGACGCCGCGCTGTCCGGAATAATTCAGCAACGCTTTTTCCGGTATCGCCAGGGCCTGAAACGGATAATCGAAGCGGCAATAGCCGTTCATGCCGCGCGCCAACGGTATCGACTCGGTCGGCACGCCTTCCAATTCCAACCAGACGTTGAAAGTATAGGGTACCGTCGCCTCGGCCTTGCCGGCAACCGCGATAAAGTTGTCGATTTTAATGACCTTGGCGGCGAACGGCCGGTCCGGGTAAGCTTGCAGGTAAACTTCCGCCCGGTTGCCGGGTTGTATCGTCGAAAAGTAGCGTTGATCGACTGAAGCCTTGAACATCAACGTGTCGCCCAACGACATCAGGCCATTTTTCGGACCAAGGATGTTTTCGCCGGCATAGGTCGCCACCTGAACCACTTCGCCGTCGATCGGCGACAGAATGTCGGTTTTGGCGCCGCGGGTGTTTTGTTTCGCATCACCAAAGATGTTCTTGCTACGCGATTCGAACGATTGGCTCAAACTTTCCTGCGCCTTATTTAATTCGATACGGGCCTGATTCATGTCCGCTTCGTATTGCGCCAGATCGGTTTGGGCGATGATGCCGCTTTTGAAGGCCTCTTTCTCGCGCAAATAATCGCGGCGGGCCTTTTCATAGGCATTGCGCTTGTCCTCGACATCCAAACGAGCCAGCCGGGTCGGACTGCCGCCGTTATCCAGGCGCAGCAACAGATCGCCGACCTTGATTTTCGCGCCGCTCTCGACATAAACATCGGTCACGATGCTGGCGACTTCGATATTAATCGGCACTTCATGCAGAAAACCGATTTCGCCGGCCGCCGACACGGTCTTGACCATTTCCCGCAGGCTCGGCAATGCCGTTTCGACCGGTATCTGCGCGTTCATTTTGCGCAACATGGCCGGATAACCCATCGCGGAACTCCACAAGCGGGAATTCGGCGATTTGTAGGTCGGCACGATCGCCGAGTACAACAAATAGGCGCCCAGCAAAACCAGGCCGACATACAGCCAAACCCAACCGGAAACGCCGGTTAGCATTGAAAGTGGTTTAGGACTTTTCACGAGTAACTGAACGATATACGTTAGACAAGGCGTCCATGATACGCCGCCAATCGAAATAGGTCCGCGCATGAGCCGCTCCGGCGTTGACCAAACGCTCGGCCAACTCGGGATTTTCGAGTAATTTCAATACCGCCTCGGTCAGCGCCTGGGCGTCGCGCTGCGGCACCAGCAATCCGGTTTCGCCGTCGCGAATGACGTCGGAAATGCCGCCGACATCGCAGGCCACCACCGGCGTCAAGTAAGCCAGAGCCTCGACCAAGACGATACCCAGACCCTCGGTGTCGCCGCGACTGTCGACAATGGACGGCAACACGAACACGTCGGCTTCCCGATACAGCTGTTCCAATTGCTCGTTGGTCACGACGCCGTGAAAAACCACGCTATCCTCGATAGCCAGCGCTTGGGCCAACGCCTTCCACTCGGCCGCCTTGTCGCCGTCGCCGACGATATGCAAGCGAGCCTGGGTTTGCTTGACGATGTCCGGCCAGGCATTCAGCAAATAGCCGACCCCTTTGCGCTCGATCAAACGGCCGACATACAACACGTCCTTGACCGGCTTGGCCCGGTTTTTCTCGACCGGTTTGATCTCGACCGTGGCGCCGAACGGAATCACGTGTATCGACTCCACCGGCACGCCGGTCAGCGCCGCGAGTTGCCCGGCGGTATAGTTGGAATTGCAGATCAAGGCCTGAGCATGCTTGACGGCATGACGAATGAAGTAAGCAACGAACGGAAACTTCTTCGACAGCAACAGTTCCGCGCCGTGAAAGGTCAGCACGATGGGCGTGCGATGCGCCATCGCCGCGAAATAGCCCCAGATTCCATGCGGGAACGGCCAGTGGACGTGAATGACGTCGAAGTTGCCGCGCCGGCAAAACCCAACCGCCTGAACCAGTCCGGACAAAATATAAAACCCGGCCACGAACAAATACAGCGGATTGCGAATCCGGTTGGGCGCGCCCTGGAAATGAGTCAAATTTTCGAAGCGCTTGAAAAAATAACGGAAGCGGTAAACCGGTATGCCTTGCACACTATGGTTTTCCCGGCCTTCGTAACTGGGCGCGAACACCTCGACTTGGTAACCGCGCTCGGCCATGTAACGGTTGCACTCGACCAGAAACGAACCGTTACGGTCGTCTTCGCCCAGCGCATACACCGAAGTCATCATGCACACTTTCATGGTTCAACGATCCCCGGTTTTTAATATGAATTCGACAGCCACGCCGATGGCGAGCAATAACACGCCGGTCAACGCCAAACCGGTCGCGGCGATGCCGCCGATCAAACTCTGACCCAACAAAGCCGCCGCCAGCGCCGCCGCCGCGCAATATCCGAAAAACAGCAAGGGCCGATCGCCGTATGCCAGCAGCAACTTGACCGTTACCAGGTCGGCAATCGCAATCGAAAAACGTTTCAACCCGAAATTGGACCGCCCATAACGGCGTTGATGCCATTGAGTAACCACTTCCTTGAAACGGCAGCCGCGTTTTTGCGCCAGAATCGGCACCAAAAACCGATGCCAATCAGAACGCAGTCGCAAATCGCGCAGTTTGTCGCGGCGGATCAACTTGATCCAGTTCATGTCGTGCAAGCGCACCCCAAACAACCACCAATTGATCGAGTTATAGATTTTCGAGGCCAGCAATTTGCCGTCGCCCCTATCCTTACGCCAACCGACGACCACGTCGGTGTCGTCGTCCATCGCGCCATACAACACCGGAATGTCGTCTTCCGGCAACGATTCCAGATCGGACGGTACCAGGCACACGTAACGGCCGGCGGTATTGGGATAGGTATCGACGATCGTCGCGGTAATCCCCATTTTGTGCGGCCGGCTGACCAATTTGATCGGAACGTTGTCGGCGCGACCACGGCTGGCGAAGGCCGTCACCGCCGCGCCGGTACCGTCGGTGCTGCCGTCGTCGAAAAACACGATCTCGGCCGACACACCCAGTTTTTCGACGGCTTGCAAAGCCCCGCTCAGAAAGCGTTCGACATTGCCGACCTCGTTATACGCCGAGGTGACGATGGATAATTCCGGTGCCTCCATGATGCCGCCTTATCCCTGGAAAAAACGCTGTATCGTCGCCGCGACGTAGTCGATCTGATCACGGGTGATTTCCGGGAACATCGGCAACGACAAAATGTTGGCGGCGGCTTCTTCGGTGCGTGGAAAATCGCCGGCCGAGTAACCCAGGTAAGTCAGTGCCGGCTGCAAATGCAACGGCGTCGGATAATGCACGCCGCTTTCTATGCCGTTGGCTTTCAGGAAGGCGGACAAACCGTCTCTGTCCTGGCAACGTACCACGTACAAGTGATAAACCGGTTCGCAGCCCGCCGCCGCCGCCGGCAAGGTTAACGGTAAACCGGCCAATTTTTCCTGGTAATGGGCGGCGGCGGCTTGGCGGCCGGCGGTCCATTTCGGCAAATGCTTGAGTTTGACGTTAAGCAACGCCGCCTGCAAGGTATCCAAACGACTGTTTCTGCCGACGATTTCATGCAGGTATTTGGTCGAACGGCCGTGATCGCGCAGTTTGGCGATTCGGGCCGCCAATGCGGGATCGTTGGTCGTCACCGCGCCGGCATCGCCGTAGGCTCCCAGGTTTTTACCGGGATAAAACGAGAAGCAACCGACGTCGCCGATGCCGCCGACGGTCAGGCCGTTGATCGTCGCGCCGTGCGCCTGCGCCACGTCTTCTATCACCCGTAAACCGTGTTTTTTGGCGATCGCCAGGATTTCCGGCATCGGCGCCGGATGCCCGTACAAATGCACCGGAATGATCGCCTTGGTTTTGGCGGTGATTTTGCTTTCCAGCGCGGCCGGATCGATTTGGTAAGTCACGGGATCGATATCGGCAAACACCGGCGTGGCGCCGGACAACGCAATCGCTTCGGCGGTCGCGATAAAGGTGTGCGGCGTCGTGATGACCTCGTCGCCTTGGCCTATGCCCAATCCCATCAAGGCCAGTTCCAGCGCGTCGGTACCGCTACCGACACCGATCGCGTAAGCGGTTTTGCAATAGCTGGCAAAACTTTGCTCGAATTCGGCGACTTCCTGGCCGTTGATGAAGCGATTGTTCAAAATCACCCGATCCATCGCCAGACGGAATTCCTGTTTGTGGCGCTGATACTGGGCGCCGAGATCGGCGAACGGCACGCGCCGGGCCGGCGCATCGGTCGGCGCGGCTCCATCGGTTTTGTAAGGACTTTGCGGCATCAGCTCATACTGGCATTTGACGGCCTCGACCTCGCCGATTTTCTTGGCCGGCACGCCGAATAAAATCGCGCCGTCCTCGGTTGACTTGGTAATCACGCTGCCGGCGCCCACCAGCACCCGTTCGCCGATTTCAAGATTCGGACTGACCGTCACCGCCGCGCCCAAAATCGCACCGCGGCGGATCACCGGTCCGTTCAGGCATTCCTTGGCCTTATCGCAAGTCGGATGCGGCACGTTGGTAGTGATGACCCGCGGCCCCAACCAAACGTCATCCTCCAGCACGGTGTATTCGCATAAACCGGCTTGGGCCTGCAGGCGCACGTTGTTCCCGATCTGGCAGTGGTGCTCGATGACCACGTTGGCCCCAACCGAACAATGGTCGCCGAGATTGGTGCTCTCGCGGATGAACACGTAATGGCTGACGTGACAATGACTACCCAGCGTCGTGCCGGCATAGATGATGGTGCTGGAACGGATGTGGGTATCGTCACCGATCACGGTTTCCAGTTCGCCGGGCTGATAACCCTTGGGCGGATAACCGATGATGCAAAAATCCTCGATGACGACGTTCTTGCCGAGTTTGACATTGGGATGGACGATAGCGGTCGGCGCCACGCTAGCCGAAGACCGCGAATTTTCTGGATTGGACATGGATTTAATAATTTCGTGAGTCTAAAAACGTATAAGGCTGGCTTATTTACGGGGAAGCAGGCGTTGATCCTCGGCCGAGTCGCTCCTTCGCCGCATTTCCGCGCGGCCAAGCCGGCTATGGGTCGGTTGAAAGCGCAGCCAAACTTCGCGACTGGTGGCGGCTGACTCGTAGATCGCGCTGATTAAGCGCAGGGACTTCAAACCCTCCAGACCGTCCACCATTGCACCGCCGCCGTGATTAATCACATGCACCACGTTGCGCAAATATTCCAAATGGCCAAAACCATAGACGTTGGGCGGATTCTGGTTGAACTCTTGCAGCACCAGTTCGTCGTCCGGCGTCTGCTCGTCGAACAACCAGGTTTTCATTTGGTTGACCGCGAACCCACCGATCTCGACGGTACCGTGCTCGCCAAGAATATTGATCGACGCCTCCAGGTCTTTCGGCCGGGCCGCCGTGGTCGCTTCGATGACGCCCAGCGCGCCGCTACGAAAGCGCAATACGGCAACGCCGGTATCCTCGACTTCGATATCCACCAGACTCCGCGCGGTGTAGGCGAACACCGAATCGACATCGCCGCACAACCAAGTCAACAAGTCTACGTGGTGGCTGGCCTGATTGGAAAAAACCCCACCATCCCACAGCCAGGTGCCGCGCCAGCCGTCCTGATCGTAATAGGCTTGATTGCGCATCCAGCGCACTCGGGCGGTGGCCATCGCAATCTTGCCGAATCGGCCGGCCTTCATCGACTGATACAGTTTTTGCACCGGTACGTTGTACCGATTCTGTTTGACGACGAACAACTTGACTTGAGCACGGTCGCAGGCTTCGATCATCGCCTCGGCGTCGTCCAGCGTCAACGCCATCGGCTTTTCGACGACCACGTGCTTTTTGTATTGCACGACATCCAGTACGTGTTGGGCATGGCAACCGGTCGGCGTCAACACGTTGATCACGTCGATTTTATCGCCCATCGCCGCCATCATTTCATGCACGTCGGTGAAGTGCGGCACACCGTATTTGCTCCCGAATAGTTCCGCCCTTTCCTCGGTAACGTCGCAAACCGCCACCAATCTTGCGCCTTCCACCGGCCCTGACAATACCTCGGCATGCCGAGAGGCAATCCGACCGCAACCCAATAACGCAAAATTCAGTACATTTTCCATTTTTTCTTCTCGATTGACTCATCCTCAAACAAACTAAACGCGAAATCGCCGATTCCGCCCCCTAAAACTTTAGATCAACCGTGCTTAAGCGCAAATGCCATCACGCTATCCGCCAGACGCCCCGCCTCGGCGTCGTCCGCGATCACCGACCAGTAGTAAAGACAATAGGCAACTTCGCCGTAATTGATTTCCTTGACCTTACCGAAAAAACTTTCCTGGCCCAGCCCTGTTCGCGTATTGCCCTCGGCCGACACCTCTCCACTCGGCAGAATACGCGGCTTCAACCAAGCCATACCCAGACGCACGGCATCGAACAACTGCTGGCGTAAACGAGCATCGTCGGCATAAGACCAAGCAATCTGCAAATTCATCAATGTGACCGCCTGGTAGCTACTATCGTGGCCGCCCTTTTCTATAAACACGCCATCGCTGCGTTGAGCCGCCACCACATCGCGCAAAAATCCGTTACCGATCGCAATCAAACCGGGATCGT
>NZ_JBYMAP010000177.1:0-8388 GCF_057766305.1 Methylomonas sp. BG-2
GCAGCCTGACCACCGCCGACGGAGCCGCCCAGCCCAATCGCGCCGCCGACGCCGGTACCGCCGACGCCACCCGCGCCAACACCGGTACCGACCGCAAGCGGCGTAATCGCATTAACCGAGGTTTGAGTGTTGCCGCCGGCACCGCCCGACGCGCCACCCAAACCGCCGAAGCCACCCAGGCCGGCGCCGAACCCGGTGTTGAAATCCACGGTTTGGGTAGCGTTGGTGACGATGCCGATCGCCACCGCAGCTGTCGGGCTGGAAGTGACTACTTCGGCGTTGTTCAAACCGTCGGTGTAACTGGCGGTCACACTAATCGTTTTATCGACGAAGGCTTGGGTCAGCAGCAAGCGGGCGCCGGTGCCGAGAACATTGCCGTCGCCGTCCTTCCAGGTATAAACGACGCTGCCCTTGCCATCGGCGTCATCCAACGCATCGACGACCGTCAGCGTCTCGCCGGCGGTCGACGTGCCGCGTATCGTCAACGTGCCGGTCGGCGCATCGTTGGCATTCGTCAGAGTGACCGTCAGTTCGGTATCGCGGCTGTTGCCGGCCGCGTCGGTGGCGCGCACGGTAATCGCGTGGCTGGCGGCGGCTTCGAAGTTAAGTTGGCCGCCGTCGGCCACGCTGACCGCGCCGGTGGCGGCGTCAATCGCAAAGCGGCCGTCGGCGTCGTCAACCAGGCTGTAAACCACCGCATGCGGATCGCTGGCCGCCACGCTGCCAACCGCGGTGCCGTTCGCGGCATTTTCGGCAACGCTTAAGGTCCCGGTCGCCGCGGCCGGCCCGGCGGTATCCAACGTGAAAGTCAATACGCTGGATTCAGCCGAGGCGTTGCCGGCCAAATCGGTCTGCCGCGCCAACACCGCCTTGGCGCCGTCGCCGGCCACGCTGAAGCTGGTGGCGCTGCCTGCGACCCAAGTCGTGCCGCCGTCGATGCTGTATTCCCAACTCGTGCCGGTTTCCAGACCGCCCGCGTTGACGACGCCGTTATTCGTTAAGCCATCGCCGGCACTGGCGCCGCTGTCCTCGGCCAACGCCAAACTCGGCGCGGCGGAGACTGTGTCCAGGGTGAAGGCCAGCGCGGCGGAATTCGCCGAGACATTGCCGGCGACATCGGTTTGCCGGACTAGCAGCGACTTGGCGCCGTCGCCGCTGACGCTAAAACTGGCGCCGGTGCCGGTGGTCCAACTCGTGCCACCGTCGCTGCTGTATTGCCAGCTCGCGCCGCCTTCCAGGCCGGATACCGTCACCGCGCCGCTGTTGGTGATCGCGTCGCTGTTGCTGGCGCCGCTGTCGCTGGTCAAGCTCAAACTCGGCGCGGCCGGCGCGGCGGTATCGACGACGATGTCGCGGTTGGCGCCCAACGAATCGGGATCGCCGGGCGCGGCCAAGGTCAATATCGCCGGCAGACCGGTGGAGCTGTCGAGTATCGTGCCGCCGCTCAAGGTCAAGGCGGTGGTCGCGGCGTAATCCAGGTCGGCGCTGGTATCGCCGGCTTGCAGGACATAGCTGAAACTGAGCGTGGTGCTGCCCGAGCCGCCGCTGAAACTGGCGTTGCGGCCGGTGTTCAGCGCCAAGGTCGGCGTGCCGGTCACCGTCACGGCCCGGTTGAAGGTGACTGTGATGGTCACGGTATCACCGGCTTTGTAGCTGCCGCTGGCGGTCGAAGCCGACACTTCGGTCACCAGCGGGTTGACCAGCGCGGTCAGCACCACGTCGTTGCCGCTGCCGCTGGCGTAGCGCACCGTGTAGATGTCGCCGTTCAACGTCGCGTCGCTACCCTCGGGTATGCCGTCGAAGATGCCGGCACTGCCGGACACCGCCTCGGCGCCGTCGTTGTCGATGATCCGGTAGGTGGTGCCGTTGCTGGCGCTGTAGCCACCCACCCGGCTCACGCTCAGCGAACCGCCGTTCAAGCTGACGACGCCGTTGACGACGACTTGGTCGAAATCGGTGCCACCCACGCCGCCGTCGCCGCCGACCTCGACGGCCAAATCGCCGCTGAGCCGCAGATTGCCGTTAACGGTCAACACGCCGATGCCGTTATTGGTGCCGGCCACGCCGGGCGTCAACGTCGCGCCGTCCAGTATCGTCAATTGATTGGTCGAACTGACCGCGAACACACTGCCGCTGCCGGCCAGGGTCGCCCCGGATTGCACCGAAACGCCGCTGGTCCCGCCCAGCGCGCCGGTCACGGCCAGCGTGCCGGCCGCCACGGTCGTCGCGCCGCTGTAGGTATTGGCGCCGGACAACGTCAGCGCCGCGCCGCCTTGCTTGGTCAAGGAACCGCTGCCGGACAACACGCCGGACAAGGTCGCGGCCGCGCTGTTCGACACGGTCGCCGCGCCGATCAGCGTCACGTCGTTGTCGATGGTCGTCGCGGCGGTAATCGTCAGCGTGCCGGCATTCAAGGTCAGATCGCCGCCGCCGAGGTTGGCGTCGGAAGCTATCGACAGGCTGCCGCCGTCGCGAACGACGGTTGCGCCGCTGTAGGTGTTAGTGCCGGACAGCGTCAAGCCGCCGGTACCGGTTTTAATCAAATCCCCGCCCGTCACTCCGTCTTGGATCAGACCGGAAAAGCTGGTCGAGGCATTGTTGCCGCCGACCGTCAGGCTACCGCTGTTTAAGGTCACGCTACCGGCGCCGGACAAGGAACCGACGGTTTCGTCATCGTATAAAAACAGCGTGGCGCCGCCGCTAATTTCGAGCGCGCTATCGTCGCCGATGCCGGCGCCGCCCGAAACCGACAACGTGCCGTCGGTTACCGTGGTGGCACCGCTATACGTGTTGGTCCCGGACAGTTCCAACTCGTCCGCGCCGGCCTTGGTCAAACCGCCGGCACCGGCGATGGCGCCGGAAAAGTTCCAGGCGGCTGCTTGATTGACGGTCAACACCGTGCCGCTATCCAGGGTAATGCCGGCCACCGCCGAACTGCCGCCGGACAAGGTGCCTATCGTCTCGCTGGCGCTGATCCTTAGCGCCCCGGCGCCGGACAAGGTCACCGCGCAAGCATCCTTGATCGCCGCGCCGCCCAGGGTTCGCACGGTGCCGCCGGTCACGGCCAGACCGCCGTCCCAATCGCCGGTGCCGGACAGCAGCAAGGTGCCGGTCCAGAACTGGGTCAGCGCATAACTGTTGGCGCCGTCGGTGATGCCGCCGGACAAGGTCAGCGTGTTACCGCCGGTATCGATCTTGGTGTTGCCGGTCAGCGTGATTTGGCCGCTCAGGGTGTTGTCGCCGCCGAGGGCGCGGATCGCGCCGTTGGTGTCGGCGCCGACGCCGGCGGCGGAAATAGCGTTGCTGAAGGTCTCCGCGCTTTGCAGATGCAACGAAGCGCCGTTGGCGATAACCACCGCGCCGCTGCCCAGCGCGCCGCTCTTGCTGGTCAGCAGATACCCGGCGCTGATCGCGGTGCCGCCGCTGTAGGTATTCGCCGAAGTGCCGGCCAGTTCCAGCGTGGAGCCGCCCAGTTTGGTCAACTCGCCGCCGCCGCTCAGCACGCCGCTGTGTTGCAGGTAGGCGCCGGTATCGACCAGAATGCTGCTGTTCGCCGCCAACGCGATATCGTTGTCGATCGCGTTCGGATAGCCGCCGGTCACCTGCAAGGTGCCGCCGTTCAGCGTCAAGGTTCCGGTTCCCAGATTGGCGTCGCCGCCCACCGCCAACGTGCCGGCGGCGATGCTGGCGGTGTTCAAGCCGGTGCCGCTGGTACCGCCGGTCGCGGTGTTGTTGGTGCCGCCCAGCACCAGTTTGCCGGCGCCGCTCTTGGCTAAATCCGACACCACACTGCCGTCGTCGGCTAGCGTGGAATTGATGGTTAGCGTATCGCCGGTGCCGACGCTGACTCCGATCGCGCCGGCCAAATTCAAGGACTGGCTGGTGATCGTCAGCGAGCGGCTGTCGGTATCGCTGTTCATCGCCAGCGTCACGCCGTCGGCCACCGTGTAGGCCGCGCCCAGCGTGATGGTGCCGCTCAAGGTGTCGGCGAAGTTGATCGTGGTCGGCCCGGCAACGGTGCCGGCGTAATACAGTGCTTCCCGCAGGTCCAGACCGCCGCCGTCGGCGGTGTCGGCGTTGAAGTTGCTGACCGCGTTGCCGTCGATCGCGGTGACGGTCACGGTCAAATCGTTGGAAACCGTAATCGTGAAGACCTGCGCGACCGAGTCGGTGCCGTCGCCGGCTTGAACCCGGATCGAATAGGTTTGGCCGGCGGTCAACGCGACATTGTTGACGCTCAACGTGGTGCCGCTGATCGTAAAACTGGCGTTATCGGTATCGCCGCTGCCGCCGACCAGCGTGTAGGTCAAGCTCTGGCCGGTATCGACATCGGACGCCGACAAAGTGCCGACCGTGGCGTTGAGTCCGTCGAACACGCTGATCGCGTCGTCGGAAAGTTGCAAATTGGTCGGGGCGTCGTTGATCGAGGTCGCGGTGATCACGGTCGAGCTGTTGGCGGAGCCGCTGCTGGTGCCATCGTTGCCGGTTAACGTAAACGTGGTCTGGACGGTACTCGCCGGCGCGACTTGGTTGGCGGTCGGGGTAAACACCAACGCTTGCAGCAAGGTTTGCAGCGCGCCGGGACTGTTGGCGGTCAAGGTGTAGCTGCCGGCCGAGCCGGTCAAGCCGCCGCCGGCGCTTCTCAACGTGCCGTTGGCGCCGGTGTAGCTAATCGTCAACGTGAACGTGCCCGAGCTGTCGTCGGCGTCGCTGTAAGTGACGTTGGCGAACGGCGTGGTGGTGGCGTTGTCGTTGACGCTGCCGGCGGTGGTAAAGGTGCCGCCCAGCGCCGGCCCCTGATTGACCGGACCGGTCAGGCGAAAATCGTTGCTGTTGCTGCCGGCCGTGTAACTGGCGGTCAGCGCCACGGCGTTGAAGGTGATGGTGCCGGCCGCCGCCAAACCGCTGAAGGTACCGACGACCGCATCCGAGCCGTCGTTGGTAATTAGCGTGAACGCTTCGCCGCTGGCCGATTTGGTCGCGACGTGGGCGCCGGACAAACTCAAGGTGGCGCCACTGACGTTGACCGCGCCGCTAACCGCCACAATATCGTAGCTGGCCGTACCGGCAATATCAGCCGCCAAGCCGCCGCCGGACGCAATCGTCAAGCCGCCGGTCACGGTCAGCGTGCCGACATCGTCGTTGCTGCCGGCCACGCCCGGCGCCAAGGCGCCGCCCGACGCGATGGTCAGGCCGCCGTTGACGGTGCCGGTGCCGGCCAGCGTGGCGCCGCTGGCTACGTTGACCGCGCCGGCACCGGCGCCGTTCAGGCTGCCGGTGACCAGCAAGGTACCGGCGTCTATCGCGGTCGAGCCGGTATAGGTGTTGGCGCCGGACAAGGTCAGGGTACCGCTGCCGGCCTTGGCGAAGCCGCCGCTGTTTCCGCCGTCCTGCAATATGCCGGAAAACGTGGTCGATGCGTTGCCGGCCACCGTCAGCGTGCCGCTGTTCAGCGTCACGGTACCGGCGCCGGCCAGCGAGCCTATCGTGTCGTCGATGGCATGCAAATTGAGTATGGCGCCGGACGCCACGGTCACCGCGGTGGTATCGGCCAACACCCCGCCGCTGCCGGACAAGGTCAAGGTACCCGCCGAAATCGTCGTGGCGCCGGTATAGGTATTGACGCCGGACAAATCCAATTCGCCGCTGCCGAGTTTGGTCAGGCCGCCGCTGCCGCTAAGCACCCCGGAAAACAATCCGGACGATGCCGAATCGCTGGTCAGCGTGAAGGATTGCAGATCGATATTGCCGCCGGCATAGCTATAAATTTGACCGACGCTGATAGCCGACGCCAACTGGTAAGAGCCGCCGTTCAGCGCCAACTCGGGCGTGCCGGTTAACGTGCCGGACAGCACCATCGTACCGCCGGAGGCTTTCAGATGTGACGAGGCGGTCAACGCGTTCGTGCCGGACAGGGCCAGCGTCAACGTCCCGCTGCCGACTTTATCGACGGTGGCACCGCTGCCGGTGATCGTGCCGGTAAAACTGGTGCTGGTGTTGTCGCCGCCGATCTCCAAGGTGCTGGAGGTCAAGGATACCGCGCCGGCGCCGGCCAACGAACCGATCCGATCGGTCGCCGACGACAGCGTCAAGCTGGCGCCGCTGGCCACCGTCACCGCCGAGCTGTCGGCAATGCGGTTGTTGCCGCTGGTGGTCAGGGTGCCGGCCGAGATCGTCGTCGCGCCGGTGTAGGTATTGGTACCGCCCAGGGTCAAGCTGCCGGAACCGGTTTTGGTCAAACCGCCGCTGCCGCTGATGACACCGCTAAAACTGGTGTTGGCGCCATCCCCGGCCGTCAACGTGAAAGCGCCGAGCGATATGTTGCCGGAGCCGGTCAGCGAACCAATGGTTTTGGCGGCGCCCAGCGTCAGCGTGGTGCCGGCACCGACCGAAACCGCGGTATTGTCGGCGATGGCGCTGCCGTGATTCAAGGTTAAGCCGCCGGCCGACAGCGTGACCGCGCCGGTCAAGGTATTCGCGCCGGACAAGGTCATCGTGCCGCTGCCGGTCTTGGTGAACAGACCGCTACTGTTACTCAGGATGCCCGAGAATGTGCTATCCACGCCGCTATTGATAGTCCGCGCCGCGTTACCGAAATCGACGTTGCCGGTGAAAGTCAACGCAAACGAGCCGGACATTGTCACATCGCCGCCAAGCGTGATCGCGTTGCCGATCGTCCGCGTCGTGGTGGTCGAGCGCAGTTTGCCGCCGTTCCAGGTCAATGCGCCGGATCCCAACGCGCTGTCCGAGGCAATGTCGATGATGGTGGAATTCAACGTGACCGCGCCGCTAAAGCCGCTGTTGGTGCCGGCCAGCTTCAACACATTGCCGGCCGCCCCGCCGACCGTGATGGCACCGGAGCCGCTGAAATTACCATTCAGAATGATGCTGCCGGCCGTGGTGTCGAAAGCGCCGCCGTTGGCGGTGACCGATACCCCAACCGACGAGCTAATGCCGCCGGCGCTGGCGGCCAGGGTGCCGCCGTCCATCGCCAGCGAGCCGGCGCTGCCCAGACTGGCGGTTTGCAGCGTGCCGCCGCTCAAGGTCAGCGCGCCGCTGAAGGTGTTGGTGCCCGACCAAGTCAGCGTTCCGCTACCGGCTTTGGTGAATCCGCCGCTACCGGAAATGCCGCCGGAAAACGTGGTCGAGGCATTGTTGCCGCCGGCGGTCAAGGTATTGGACCCCAACGCCACGCTGCCGGCCCCGGCCAACGAGCCTATCGTCTCCGAGGCATTCAAACTGAGCGTGCCTGTAACGGTGACCGCGCTGGTATCGGACAAGGCACTGCCGCCGCTCAAGGCCAGCGTGCCGGCCGACACGCTGGTCGCGCCGGTGTAGGTGTTGGCGCCGCTCAGTGTGAAGGTGCCGCTGCCGGCCTTGGTCAAGCCGCCGGTCCCGCTCAATACGCCGTCGAAACTGGTCGAGGTGTTATCGCCGCCGGTCGTCAGCGTGAACGAGCTCAAATCGAAGCCGCCGACCACGCCGCTACCGCTTAGCGAGCCGATGGTTTCGTCGGCGCCCAGCGTCACGGCCAGACTGGCGCCGTTACCCAAGGTCAGCGCGCTGGCGTTGGGGATCGCCGCGCCGCCGTTCAACGCGATGGCGCCGTTGCTTAAGGTCGTGGAACCGCCGTAGGTATTGCTGCCCGACAGCGTCAAGGCGCCGCCGTTCATTTTGATGAGATTGCCGCTGGCGCCGGATATATCGGCGGACACGATCAAGGCGGAACTGGCACCAATCAGATTCAACGTGCCGGAGCCGGCCAGTACCAAACCGCCACCGCCGCTGCCGGCAATCGTGACAGTCTTCGCTCCTTGCAAGCTCACGGTATCGCCCGCGCCCAAGCTTGCGGTGGAGCCGGTCAGAGTCAGCGTGGTGCCGCTGGTCAAATTGCTCAGAATCACGCTATCGGCGCCGGCCTGGGCCGCCGAGCGCGCCAAGGCTTCACGCAATCCGAAACCGTCGGCGGCGTCGTTGCCGCTGTCGTCGCTGGTCTGGGTCACGTAAATGCTGGAGCTGGTCACCGTGACGTCGGCGTTGGTCGTGTCGCTACCGTCATTCAACGCGAAGCGTAGCGTGGCATCGCCGAACGGCGTGCTGTTGGCATACTGGACACCGCGCATCGCCGCCTGCACCAAGGCCGTGGTGGCATTGGCATTAAAACTGATCGTCAACACGCCGCCGGTATTGGTGTAAGTGGCGAATGTGGTGGAACCGCCGGTTTGCAGCGCCGAGCCGGTGTCGGTGAAACCGCTGGCATTGAAACTGAACACGTCGTTGCTGCTGGGATCGGCGATGCTGGCGTCGCCGATCTTGCCGCGCTGCACCGTCAACGAAGCGCCGTTCCAATCGCCGACATCGTTTTCGGCGTCGGAGACGGTCAGATTG